>CAZTHV010000004.1:14844-17348 GCA_964613165.1 uncultured Marmoricola sp. | reverse complement strand
AGGTCTTCGCCGACGAGCAGAAGCCGGCCACCGCCTCCGTCCTGGTCGCCACGAAGCCCGGCGTCACGATGGGCGCCGGGCAGGTGCAGGCCGTGGTCCACCTGGTCGCCTCCAGCGTGGACGGACTGGACCCGGAGAAGGTCACCGTCGCCGACTCCGCCGGCCGGGTGCTGTCGACAAGCGCCACCGACGGCGGCGCCGTCGCGAGCAGTCGCAACCAGCAGGTCGAGGACTACCAGACCGAGATGAGCCAGCGCATCCAGACGATGCTGGATCGCGTCGTCGGCGTCGGGAACTCCTCGGTGGCGGTCACCGCCAATCTCGACTTCGACAAGGCGGTCTCGGAGAAGACCACCTACGACTACAACCCCAAGAACGTGCCCCTCTCGCAGACCAAGCAGAGCGAGATCTACAACGGTGCGCGTCCGGGCGGCGTCAGCGGTGTCGTCGGGCCCGACGGCCAGATGGACTCCACGACCACGACCGGCGGTGCGGACTCCTCCTACGAGAAGACCGCGACCACGCAGGACAACGCCGTCGACAAGACCGTGGAGCACCGCGAGACCGCACCCGGCGGCGTTCGCAGCCTGCACGTCGGCGTGGTGCTGGATGCCGCGACCGCGCGCACCGTCGACCCCGGCGAGCTGCAGAGCCTGATCGCCAACGCGATCGGCGTGGACACCGAGCGCGGCGACACCGTCCAGGTCTCCACCCTGCCCTTCGACCGGACCGCGGAGACGGCTGCGGCCAAGGAGCTGGAGGCGGCCAGGAAGGCGGACAAGAGCGCCCAGCAGATGAGCCTGATCCGCAACAGCGGCCTGATCGTCCTGATCTGCCTGATCCTGCTGCTGGCCTGGCTGAAGGGCCGCAAGAAGGCCCGGGCACGCGCCGACGCCACCAACTACGTCGTCGAGCAGCTCCGCCAGGAGCAGATCGAGCGAGCCCGCCAGCAGCAACAGCATCTGGAGATGTCTGCGGCGATGGCCGCCCTGGAGGCGACCGAGCACGCCGCCACCGACAGCATGCGCGACGAGCTGACCGCGCTGGTGGAGCGCCAGCCCGAGGACGTCGCGGCTCTCCTGCGCGGATGGCTGGTGGAGCGCTGATGAGCACCTCCATCGCCGGCACCATGTCGAGCGTCGGCGTGCGCAAGGCCGCCATCCTGCTGATCCAGCTGGGCCGGGAGCGGGCCGCCGACGTCCTGGGCCACCTGAGCGAGAGCGAGGTCGAGGCGATCTCGACCGAGGTCGCCCGGCTCGACGCGATCAGCTTCGAGGAGACCGAGGAGGTCCTCTCGGAGTTCCGCGAGCTGATGGTCGCCCGGGCTCACATCCAGCAGGGCGGTCTCGCCTTCGCTCGCCAGCTGCTGGAGGAGTCGCTCGGTCCGGAGAGGGCCGCGGAGATCATCGAGCGGCTCAACGCCGCGGCCGTGCAGCTGCCCTTCCGGTTCCTGCGCCACGCCGACCCGGCCCAGCTGCGCTCGTTCATCTCCGACGAGCACCCACAGGTGATCGCCCTGGTGCTCGCCCACATGACCCCCGACCGCGCCTCCCTGCTGCTCTCCGGCCTCCCGCCCGAGCAGCAGGCCCAGGTCGCCCACCGGATCGCGGTGATGGACCGCACCTCCCCGGAGATCATCAAGGCCGTCGAGAGCACGCTGGAGCGCAAGCTCTCCTCGATGCTGCAGCCTGCCGAGATGTCTCAGGTCGGCGGCGTGGATCCGCTGGTCAACATCATCAACCGCTCCGACCGCGCCACCGAGCGTCAGATCGTCGACGGCCTGGAGGCCCTCGACGCCGCGCTGGCCGACGAGGTGAAGAGCCGGATGTTCATGTTCGAGGACATCGTCACCCTCGACGACCGCTCGGTCCAGCTGGTGCTGCGCACCGTGGAGAGCGGCGACCTCGCCCTTGCTCTCAAGGGCGTCGCGGACCAGGTGCGCGAGAAGATCACCCGCAACCTGTCCTCGCGTGCCGCCGAGAACCTGATCGAGGAGGTCGAGCTCCTCGGCGCCGTCCGGCTCACCCAGGTCGAGGAGGCTCAGCAGTCGATCATCCGGATCATCCGCCAGCTCGAGGAGCAGGGCCAGATCATGGTGCGCCGCGGGAGCGACGATGAGTACGTCGAGTGAGGCCCCGGTGGGCCCCGCGGTGAGCGTCGTGCCCGGCGCCACCCGGATCACCGTGCCCGAGCTGCGGACGGGTCGCTGGACCCGCTTCGGCGACTCGGCGATCCTCGGCGACGAGGTCACCGAGACGATCCTCGACGACATCGCCGAGAGCGCCCGGTCCGCCGCTCGCGCCCAGGGATATGCCGTCGGCTGGTCCGAGGGCCGCCGCGAAGCCGCCGAGCAGGCCCGCGCCGAGGAGGAGGCCACCCTCGCCCGCCGGGCCGCCGAGGACGCCGCCCGGGCACAGGAGCACGCGGCTGCGCTCGCCGCTCTGCGGCAGGCCGTCGCCCAGCTCCACCACGCCTTCGGCGCCGCCTGCGACGCGGTCGAGGCC
>CAZTHV010000004.1:13874-14834 GCA_964613165.1 uncultured Marmoricola sp. | reverse complement strand
TCGAGGCCAGCGCCACCGAGCTGGCCTGGGATCTGACCCGGGAGCTGATCGGCCGGGAGCTGTCGTGCGCCGACGGCGCGGACGTCGTACGCCGGGCGCTGGCGCTGATGCCCGACCAGGCCCACACCCGCCTCCGGCTCCATCCCGAGGACGCCCGGACCGACCAGGCCGCCCTCGACGAGCTGGACGCCCACGGCGTGCTCCTGGTGGCCGACCCGTCGCTGCCTCGCGGCGACGCTCTCCTCGAGGCCGGCGACCACGTCGTCGACCTCTCGATCTCGACCGCCCTCGACCGGGTGCGCGAGGCACTGCGATGACCGCGACCATCCCCACGCCCGGTCTCGGGACCGGTCGCGGGCTCCCCCCTGGTCTGCGCGATCGCGTGCTCGCGGCGGCTCTCCCGCTCACGCTGGGTCGTGTCGCCGAGCTGGTCGGCCTCCACCTGCTGGTCACCGGCCTCAGCGCCGCGGTCGGCGATCTGGTGGAGGTCGACGGCCCGGCTCCCGTGCTAGCAGAGGTCGCCGCGAGCGGCCCGGAGGGACTGGTCTGCCTGCCGCTCGGCTCGACCGCGGGTCTGTGCGCCGGGGCCCGGGTCCGGCACACCGGCGGTCCGTTGCGGATCCGCGTCGGCGAGGAGCTCCGTGGCCGGGTCCTCGACGGTCTGGGACGGCCCATCGACGGCGGACCCGACCTCTCCGGCCTGGACCTGGTCGAGGTGGACAACGCCGCGCCCGGTGCGCTGACACGTCCCCGGATCGACCGGCAGCTCGGCGTCGGCGTCCGGGCTCTGGACGCGCTGGTCCCCTGCGGCCGCGGCCAGCGCATCGGGATCATGGCCGGCTCCGGCGTCGGCAAGTCCAGCCTGCTCTCGATGATCGCTCGCGGCACCGACGCCCAGGTCTCGGTGATCGCCCTGGTCGGCGAGCGCGGCCGCGAGGTTCGCGAGTTCCTCGAGAACGA
>CAZTHV010000004.1:701-13864 GCA_964613165.1 uncultured Marmoricola sp. | reverse complement strand
TGGAGAACGACCTGGGTCCCGAGGGCCTGGCCCGGTCGGTCGTCGTGGTGGCGACCAGCGACGCGCCACCGGTCGAGCGACTGCGCGCGGCGTTCGTGGCCACCCGGATCGCCGAGCACTTCCGCGACTCCGGACGCGACGTGGTCCTGATGATGGACAGCCTGACCCGGGTCGCGATGGCTCAGCGCGAGATCGGCCTCTCGGCCGGCGAGCCGCCCGCGACCCGTGGCTACCCGCCCAGCGTCTTCGCCCTGCTGCCCCGGTTGCTGGAGCGTGCCGGCACCTCGCCGGACGGCAGCATCACCGGCGTCTACACCGTGCTCGTCGAGGGCGACGACCTGCAGGACCCGATCGGCGACACCACCCGCTCGATCCTCGACGGCCATGTCGTGCTGTCCCGCCGGCTGGCCACGTCGGGTCACTTCCCCAGCATCGACGTACTGGAGTCGGTCTCACGGGTGACCTCGGCGGTCACCACGGCCCAGCAGCGCGCCGACGCGACGGCCCTGCGCCGGATGCTGGCGGCCCACCGCAACGTGCGCGAGCTGGTCGAGATCGGCGCCTATGTCTCCGGAGCCGACGAGGACGCCGATCGGGCCCTGGAGCTGATGCCCCGCATCGACGGGTTCCTGCGGCAGGCGATGGACGAGGCCACGCCGCCGGCGGCGACCTGGGCCGCCCTGAGCGAGCTGGTCGCATGAGCGGGCCCGGAAGCAGGCACAGCACCAGGCGCAGCGAGCGGGACGCCGGGATGCACGCGGTCGCGCGGGTCCGCGGCGTGCGCGAGCAGGACAGCCGGCTGGGCCTGCAGCAGGCCCTGCGCGAGCTGCGCGTCGCCGACGCTCGGGTGACGCACCTCCGCTCCGCCCTGCTGGCGGCGGAGGACTTCACCGAGGGCGACCTGGCCGCCTATGTCGCCCTCCGGCTCCGGCTGCAGTCGATCGGGGATGCGCTGGGAGCCGCCCGCGCCGAGGCGGAGGGCTCCCGGACGATCGCGGAGTCGGCACAGGCCCACTGGCAGCGTGACCGCACCCGGCTCGAGGCGGTCGAGCAGCTGCTGGAGCGCCGCGCCGTCGCGCGACGCGAGGAGGCCGCCCGGGCCGAGGCCCGCGAGCTCGACGACATCGCCGGACAGCTGTGGCAGCGCCGCGCCGAGTCCACCGGGGGGCGCCGATGAACCACCTCACGCCGCTCTTCCTCTCCGCTGCGCTCCACCGTCGGACGACGCCCCGGGGGCCTCGATGAGCGTGACCGACGTGACCGCCCGGATTCAGCAGATCCAGGCGCAGCTCACCGCGTTGAGCCAGGCCGGGCAGACCGCCTCGCCGGCCACGTCGGCGAGCGACTTCGCCAGTGCCCTGGGCACCATGGTCGTCGACGCCACGGGCAGCGGGACGCCCACGGTCACCATGTCCGCTCCCGGGTCCGCTCTCGGGTCCACCTCGGGCGGGGTCACCGGCGCCGACGTGGTCGCCGAGGCTCGCCAGTACCTCGGGCTGCCCTACGGCTGGGGCGGCACCGACCCGGCGAAGGGGCTGGACTGCTCGGGCCTGGTCCAGCTCGTCTACAAGAACCTCGGCTACGACCTCCCCCGCGTCTCCAACCAGCAGGCGACCTCCGGCCGCCCGGTCGCCAGCCTGGCCGAGGCCCGACCGGGCGACCTGCTGGCGTGGGACAACTCCAGTCGCAACAACGGCGCCGACCACATCGCCATCTACATCGGCGACGGCAAGATGATCGAGGCGCCGCGGACCGGCCTGAACATCCGCATCATCGACGTACCGTCCACCCCGGACGCCATCCGCCGGATCCTCCCCGAGCCGGCCACGGGTGTGGCCGGGGTGACCGCCGCTCCCGCCCGGGTCACCGCATCGACGCCGTACGCCGACCTGTTCAACTCCGCCGCCCAGAGGTACGGCGTGCCGGCCACGCTGCTCTCCGCGGTCGCCCGGCACGAGTCGGGCTACGACCCCCGTGCGGTCAGCCCGGCCGGCGCCCAGGGCCTGATGCAGCTGATGCCCGGCACCGCACGCGGACTCGGCGTGACGAACTCCTTCGACCCGGTGCAGGCGGTCGACGGCGCCGCGCGGATGCTGCGTGACCTGACCAGCCGCTTCGGCAGCACCGAGCTCGCCCTGGCCGCCTACAACGCCGGCCCGGGCGCGGTCATGAAGTACGACGGCATCCCGCCGTATGCCGAGACGCAGCGCTACGTGCAGAACGTCATGTCCTCGATGAAGGCGGCCTCCTGATGACCATCACCCCGCCCAGCGCGCTCCCCGGCATGCCCATCCTGGCGGCCGGCGAGGAGGCCTCGGGCGGCGGCCCGTCCGACGGCACCGCGGGTACGCCGTGCGGGGACTTCCTCGCCGCGATCCTGGCCGCGCTGTCGGCGACGACCGAGCCCCCCGCGACGCCGCCGGCGGACACGTCAGCCACCGACGGCGTCTCGACGGACACCGCCGCGCTGGCCGCCGGCCTGGCGTCCGTCCCGCCCGTGCCGGTGCCCATCGCCGCCACCAGCCAGTCCGGCGCCACTGCGTCTCCAGCCGCCGACGCGGGCGTAGCAGCGGTACCGCCGGCTGGGGCCGACCGGGCCGACGAGCATGCGAATGTCACGGCTGGGAATGTCGTGCCGATCGCGGACCCCGCCCGGAACATTCGCATGCCGGTCGCGATCGCACCCGCCGCCGGGCCCACCGAGGACCTGGCCGGAGGCGCCGCCACGGCCACAGCCGTTGCGGCGCCCGTCGCGCCGACCGGGCCGGGCACTCCCGGATCTCCTCCGAGCGGAGCAGCCCCCTCGACGGGCCCAGCCACCTCCACGAGGCCGGCCGAGCATGCGAATGTCACGGGAGAGGCGGACCTCCTCCCCGCCGACCCCACCAGCGACATTCGCATGCCGGACGACGCCCCCACAGATCCCACCCCCACCTCATCCCGGCATCCCGAGCCGTCGGCGGTCCCCGACCAGGTGACGGGCACGACGCGGGTCGACGCGACCGCGCCGACGAGCCCCACGAGCACGGACGGCGCCGACCGAGTGCGGTCGGTCGGCGTACCGACCCAGGTCTTCCCCGAGGTGGCCAAGCTGGTCAGCCGCGGCGACGGCGTGCACCGGGTGACGATGACGCTCACTCCGGAGTCGCTCGGCGAGGTGCGGGTCGTGATGACGATGCGCGACGGCGTCGTCCGGGTCCACCTCACCGCGAGCGACGGCGATGCCAAGGCCGCGCTCGCCCACGGCTCTCCCGAGCTGGCCCGGCTGCTGCATCTGGTCGGCGCCAGCGACGCCAGGATCGTGGTGCGCGACCTCCCTCCGGGGCCGGCACCCATGGACGGCCAGACGCCGCAGCTCGCGGCCGGCGGCGACCGTCACCAGCACGCCCACGAGCACGCAGGGACGCGTGCGCAGCACCCCGCCACGGACGGCACGAACGACACCACCCCCCTGACGGGGGCCGGGACTGACCTGTCCCGGTCGATCGAGCCGGTCGCCGCCACCCGTACCTCGGGTGTCGACGTGACCGTGTGAGAGGAGAACGCATGAGCGAGCGCAGCGATCCACCGTGCGCGACCAGAGCCTCGGGCGCACCCGCAGCACCGGGCAGCCTTGTTCGGGGAGGACGCGCATGAGCATCCCCGCCACCGAAGCGGTCGCCTCCGGGCTGTTGGGCCCCACGGCGAACGGCACCTCGACCGCGTCCAACGCCGCCGACAAGGACATGTTCCTGCAGCTGCTGGTCGCCCAGATGAAGTACCAGGACCCGATGAACCCCACCGACTCCAGCCAATTCCTGGCCCAGTCGGCTCAGTTCACCGCCCTGGAGAAGATGCAGAACGTCGCTGACCAGACCGCGCGACTGTTCTCCGCCCAGATGGCGTTCGGCGCCAGTGGGCTGATCGGCCAGCAGATCACCTGGGCCGACGAGGCCGGGGTCACCCAGACCGGCACCGTCGGCGGGGTGACCTTCGGAGCCGACGGCCCGGTTCTCGACGTCGGCGGCAGCAGCGTCCCCGTGCTCTCGGTCCTCTCCGTCGGCAGCACCTCCACTCCCCCCACCTCCTGAACGCGCAAAGGACACACCATGCTTCGCTCTCTCTTCGCCGGCATCTCCGGCCTCCGCGTCAACCAGACCATGCTCGACGTGACCGGCAACAACATCGCCAACGCCAACACGATCGGCTACAAGGCCAGCTCGACGGTCTTCGCCGACACGCTCAGCCAGATGCTCACCGGCGCCTCGGCGGGCAATGCCAACCGCGGTGGCACCAACCCGATCCAGATCGGCCTGGGCGTCCAGCTCGCGGCGACCAACACCAACTTCACCCAGGGCTCGACCCAGACCACCGGTCGGCCCACCGACCTGATGCTCCAGGGCGACGGGTTCTTCGTCGTCGCCAGTGGCTCCGAGCAGCTCTACACCCGGGCGGGCGCGTTCACCTTCGACAACAACGGCTCCCTGGTCACCCCGTCGGGCAACAGGGTGCAGGGCTACGCCCTGGACGCCACCGGCGTGCCGACCGGAGGACTCATCGACGTGACCTTGGACTACAGCGCGCTGACGCCGGCGGTCCCCGCGGGCGTCGAGCTGACGTCGTACAACATCGGCAGCGACGGCAAGCTGCGCGGCATCTTCTCCGACAACGTCCAGCGCGACATGGCGCAGCTGGCGATCGCCGACTTCAACAACCCGATGGGCCTGGAGAAGATCGGCGAGACCTCCTACCGAGAGTCGGCCAACTCCGGGGCCGTCCAGCTCGGCGTCGCAGCACAGGGCAGCCGCGGCACGATCACCGCCGGCGCCGTGGAGATGTCCAACGTCGACCTGGCGGCGGAGTTCACCAACCTGATCCTGGCCCAGCGCGGCTTCCAGGCCAGCTCGCGGGTGATCACCACCTCCGACCAGGTGCTGGAGGACCTGGTGAACATCAAGCGCTGATCCTCTCCCACGAGCGGTCCGGTCCCGGCCAGCGTCTGACGCTGGCCGGGACCGGCGTGTCCGTATATCCTGTTTGTCCGAGTTCGACCGATTTTGGCAGTTACCTCAGGTCCCTAGGGACCCTGCCGATCTGACAACTCGAAGGGCCATGGATGGCCCCGATGCTCGACCCACCACGGAAGGTGCGACCCCGATGATCACGCTCACGCGGCTCTCCGGCTCCGTGTTCGTCCTGAACGCGGACCTGATCGAGCGCGTCGACGCGACACCGGACACGGTGATCACCCTGGTCGACGGGAAGAAGTACGTCGTCACCGAGTCGCTGGCCGAGATCGTGATCGCCGTCCAGCAGTACCGGGGACAGATCATCGCCGTCTCCAACCACATCGACGTGGAGCCACCACCAGGCGTGCCCAACCCGATGCCCGGCCCGGACTCCCACCGGGCCGACCGGGCCACGCTGGCGCCGGTGTCGCCGATCCACGGGGAGGCGTAGATGGATCCGGCACCCGCGATCGGCATCGGGCTGGGCTTCGTCGTCGTCGTCACGGTCAACGTGATGGAGGGCGGCAACCCGATGAGCCTGTTGCTGCTCCCTCCGATGCTGCTGGTCTTCGGCGTCACGATCCTGATCACGATCGCCGGCGGCACCATGGCCGACGCGAAGAACATCGTCCCCTCGCTCAAGCGCGCCTTCACCGGCAACATCGCGCCGGCTGCGGCGATCATCCCCGACGTGGTCCACCTGGCCGAGCGCGCCCGCCGCGAGGGCCTGCTGGCGCTGGAGGAGTCCGTCGCCACGCTGGACGACGAGTTCCTCGCCAAGGGCGTCACCCTGGCCATCGACGGCACCGACCCCGAGGAGCTGCGCGACATCCTCGAGTGCGAGGTCCACGCCAAGCGAGCCGAGGACCGGCAGGGCGCGAAGTTCTTCAGCGACGCCGGTGCCTACGCGCCCACCATCGGCATCGTCGGCACGGTCATGGGCCTGGTCCACGTGCTGGAGAACCTGTCCGCGCCCGAGCAGCTCGGCCACCTCATCGCGGCGGCGTTCGTCGCCACCCTGTGGGGGGTCACCTCGGCCAACGTGATCTTCCTGCCGATCGGCAGCCGGCTCAAGCGGCTGGGCGAGCTGGAGGCCGCCCGGATGGAGCTGGTCATCGAGGGCGTCTCCGCGATCCAGGCCGGCGCCAACCCCCGGATCATCGCCCAGAAGCTCCGCTCCCTGGTGCCGGCCGGCCAGCTCGCCGATGCCGAGGCCGCGTGAGGCCATGAGACCCGGGGGACGCCGCCGCCAAGGCGGGCACGAGGAAGAGCACGAGAACCACGAGCGCTGGCTGATCACGTACGCCGACATGGTCACCTTGCTGATGGTGCTGTTCATCGTCATGTTCGCGATGAGCCAGGTGGACCAGAGGAAGTTCAACGCGCTCAAGCAGGGCCTGGCCGCCGGCTTCGGCCAGTCGGTCTCGATCCAGGACGGCTCGAACACGATCCTGCAGGAGAGCGGGGTGGCCGTCGCGGCTCCGGTCGCACCGAACCAGAAGGCCGTCGAGGTCCAGCAGATCCACACCTCCCCGATCAACGCGCAGGCCGACCAGCAGATGCGACAGGCCATCACCGAGCACGACCAGGCCCAGCGGCGCCAGCAGTACGCCGAGGCCGAGGCCGAGGTGGATCGCCTGGAGAAGCTGCTCGCCCGGCTCAACACCGCCCTGCGCAAGCACCATCTGGAGGACGATGTCCAGGCCAGCATCGACAACCGCGGGCTGGTCCTCAGCCTGGTCTCCAAGCACGTCGTCTTCGAGCCGAACCTGTCCACCCTGTCCGCCCGGGGCCGGACCGTGGTGGACTCGCTCGCGCCGGTGCTCGCCGACCTGCCCGACCCGCTGCAGATCGACGGGCACACCAACCAGGTGCCGGTGAAGCCCAAGTACTACCCGACCGACTGGGAGCTCTCCGCCGCCCGCGCGGTGACCGTGCTGCGCCATCTCAACGAGCGCAACGGGATCCCCGCCGAGCGAATGACCGCGTCGGCGTTCGGCCATGAGAAGCCGCTGGTCGACCCGGCCAAGCCGGGCTCCCAACGCGTCAACAAGCGCGTCGACATCGTGGTGCTCTCCACGCTGCCGGCCGAGACCCGCGAGCTGATCGCCGACGTGGTGAAGCAGCGCCAGGCTCAAGGAGGACTGTGATGACCGTGACCGCCATGCCACCGCCGACCAGTGAGGCGACCGGAGCGGCAGTCGCGTCGGCAGCCAAGGGCGGTGGGGCCAAGAAGCTGGTGGTCATCCTGGTCGCCGTGCTCGCCCTCGGCGGCGGGGGCTACTGGTTCATGCGCCCGACGCCGGTCGCGCCGCCCCAGCCCGGCGAGGTGGTCAAGCTCGACCCGATCCAGGTCAATCTGGCCGCCGCGCACTACCTGCGCCTCGGCCTGGCGCTGCAGCTCACCAGCAAGGCCCACGAAGCGGACGGCGCCAAGGCGCTGGACGCGGCGATCGACGTCTTCAGCGGCCAGCGGATCGGCGACGTCAACGACCCGGCCAAGCGGCAGGGCTTCAAGGAGGCACTCGAGACGAAGCTCGAACACCTGTACGACGGCGACGTGATGGGGGTGTATTTCACCGAGTTCGTCACCCAGTAGCAGCCGGTCTCCCCGTCCTCGTACGGGAGAGCCCGCCACGAGTCGCCCGGTCGGGCCGCCCCACGGGGGAGGACGGCCCGACCGGGAAAACCCTCAGGTCGGTCCGCCATGGGCCGATACGGACCCACGTGAACCTCATTGCGTCCGCGGGCAGAGCGCGTTCGCGTGCGTCCCAGACCGGCTACGGCGCCGGCTCCGGACCTCGCGCGCGCCGTCGTACCGGTGACGTCGATGCGGTTCCCTACGACTTCCGCCAGCCGATCCAGCTCTCCCGGGAGCATTCGCGGATCCTGCAGCTGGGCTTCGACGGCCTCAGCCGCCAGGCGACCACGCTGCTGACCTCCTCGCTGCGCACCGTCTGCCAGGTCTCCCTCTCCTCGATCGAGCAGCGCAGCTATGCCGAGTACGTCGACTCGCTGGGCGCCTCGACGTACCTGACCATCTTCACCGCCGACCCGATGCCCGGGCTCGGCGTGCTGGAGATCCCGCTCTCGGCGACGATGGCCTGCGTCGACCACATGCTCGGCGGACCGGGCGCCGCCGAGCAGCCCGAGCGGCCGCTCACCGAGATCGAAGCCGGGGTGATCGGGGGCCTCACCGCGCGGCTGCTCGCCGAGATGCGCTACTCGCTCAGCTCGATCGTGACGCTGGAGCCGCACGTCACCGGGGTCGAGTACAGCCCCCAGTTCGCCCAGGTCGCCGGCGCCGCCGACGTGATGGTCGTGGCCACGCTGGACATGCGCATCGACGGCGCCCAGCACCAGATGACCGTCTGCCTGCCGTTCAGCGGCCTGCTCCCCCACCTGACCGCCGCCGCCGCTCCCGCGCCGGCCTCGGAGCGAGAGCGGCTCAAGCGCGCCCACGCCGCCGAGCAGGTCCGGGAACGCTTCGCCACCGTGCCGATGGAGGTCTCGGTCCGCTTCCGGCCGACTCAGCTGGGGCCGGAGGCGCTCGCCGGCCTGCAGACCGGTGACGTGCTGCGCCTGGCCCACCCGTCCTCCGCCCCGCTCGACGTCACCGTCGACGACACCGTCTTCGCCCACGCCACCGCGGGCGCCCAGGGCCAGCGCCTCGCCGCGCTGATCGTGGGCACCCGGAAGGAGAGCCCATGACCACCTCCCCCGACGCCGTCCCCTCCGGCGCCGACCTCGCTCTCGCGGCGGCCTCCGCCGCCGCCGCAGTCCTGCCGTCGGTCGAGCCGCTGACCCCGGCCGGCCCGCAGCCGGGCGAGGAGGGCGTCACGGCCGCCTTCTCCGGCGCGGCCGTCGCGGACCTCGACGGTCCCGCCACCGGCCGGATCGCGGTCCTGGTGGGCGAGGAGCTGACCACGGCGCTGGCGTCCAGCCCGATCGAGGGCCTGGACCTCGCCGCGGCCGTGCAGCCCGCGCTCGACGCGGTCGCGGCCACCCTGGGCGGCTCCGCCGGCCCCGCCCGCCAGGTCGAGCTCGACCTGGTCGTCTCCGATCTCGGCACGAGCTTCACCAACGTCCCGCTGATCGGCAGCGGGATCGCGGCGTCCCTGCTGATCACCGATCAGCTCCTGGACGCGCCCAGCCCTCTGGCCGCCGGCGGGGTGGCCGCGCCGGACGCCACGGACGCGCTGCTTCGCGCTGGGCAGGACGCCGGCACACAGACCAGCGTGACCCCGCTGCCGAGCCGGGGCATCGAGATGCTCCACGGCGTCGACATGGAGGTGACCGTCGAGCTGGGCCGCACCCGGATGACCGTGCGCGACCTGCTCGCGCTGACTCCCGGCGCGGTCCTCGAGCTCGACCGCGCGGCGGGGAGTCCGGCCGATCTGCTGGTCAACGGCCGGCTGATCGCGCGGGGCGAGGTGGTCGTGGTCGACGAGGACTTCGGTCTCCGAGTCACCGAGATCGTCGCCGACAGCACCAGCAGCTGAGACCGGACCAGGATTCGGCGGAGGCCCCCACCATGCTGGAACTGACCATCCGACTGATCGTCTCCCTCGCGATCGTCGTCGGGCTCCTGCTGCTGCTGGCGCGCCTCAGCGCGCGCCGCTTCGGCAGCCAGAAGGGCGCCCTGGTGCAGGTCGTGCACCGGCAGCCGCTGAGCCGCACCTCCGCGGTCTCGGTGGTCTCGGTCGGCTCCCGCGTGCTGGTCCTGGGCACCACCGAGCACAAGATCAACGTCCTCGCCGAGCTCGATCCCACCGAGCTGGAGGACGAGCAGGCTCTTCCGAGCGACGCCACCGTCCTGGAGCTGGTCGGCGCCCCCGACGCCGGCCTCCCCGAGGGCTGGGCCCAGTCATGGGCGCCCGCCGAGGTGGCCGCGCTGCTCGGCCAGGCCGAGGCCGACGCCGACATCGAGGCCACCGCTCCGGCCGACGTACGCCGTCCGCGGGCACCGGGCCATCACCGGGCCACCGACCGCACCACCCGCCGCCGCGCGACCCGTCCGGCCGGCCGGCCGGCGCAGCCCGCCACCGGCGCCCTGGCCGGGTCGGTGCTCTCCCCGCACACCTGGCGCCAGGCGATCGCGGTCGTCACCCGAAGGGCGTCATGAGCCGTCTCCTCCAGCGGGTCCTCCTGGTGGCCGCGGCGGCGGTCGCCGTCCTGGCCCTCCCGGTCGCCGCCGCGCAGGCTGCCGGCGTTCCGGCCGGGCAGACGGCGGTCGCGGCGGCGGCCTTCGTGCCCATGCCCGACCCGACGCCCGCCCCCGGACCCACCGGGCCCCAGGGCCCCACCGGTCCGACGGCACCGGCGGCACCCGGCGACACCTCGGTGACGGTCGACCTGGGCGGGATCACCGACAAGCCGAGCAACTCGGTGGCGGTGATCATCGCGTTGACGCTGCTCTCGCTGCTGCCCGCGATCCTGCTCACCTGCACCAGCTTCACCAAGATCCTGGTGGTCCTCGGACTCACGCGCAACGCCCTCGGCCTTCAGCAGATGCCGCCGAACCAGGTCCTGGCCGGCCTGGCGCTCTTCCTGAGCCTGTTCATCATGACCCCGGTCCTCGGCCAGATGAAGGACGCCGGTCTGGACCCGTACATGGACGGGGCCAAGACCTCCGCGCAAGCCTGGGACGACGGCGTGCAGCCGCTCAAGGAGTTCATGCTCGACCACACCAAGGACTCCGACCTGAGGCTGCTGACCAACGTCGCCAAGCGCGACCTGCCCAAGAACCGCGCCGACGTCCCGATGGCCACGCTGGTGCCGGCGTTCATCATCAGCGAGCTGCAACAGGCGTTCATCATCGGCTTCATCATCTTCATCCCGTTCCTGGTCATCGACATCGTGGTCAGCGGGGCGTTGATGGCACTGGGCATGATGATGATGCCGCCGGTCATGGTGTCGCTGCCGTTCAAGCTGCTGCTCTTCGTCCTGGTCGACGGCTGGGCACTGGTGATCAAGTCGATCGTCGCGAGCTACGGGTAGCGACGCGCCATGACCGACACCACCATCATCCAGCTCGCGCTGCAGACCATGCTGGTCGCGCTCAAGCTCTCCGCGCCGATCCTGGCCACCTCGCTGGTCATCGGCTTCACCATCTCGCTGTTCCAGTCGATGACCCAGATCCAGGAGTTCACCCTCGCCTTCGTGCCCAAGCTGGTCGGCGTTGGCGTCGCTCTGCTGGTGTGCGGCAACTGGATGCTGCACACGCTGATCGACTTCACCGTCGAGCTCTTCGAGATGATCCCCTCGTTGCTGGGCTGAGGGCCGAGCCGACCATGACGATCTCCCTCGCCGTCGAGCCGCTGATGGCCTACCTGCTCGCCTCGGTGCGCATCGTCGCGTGGCTGGCTCTAGTGCCGCCGTTCTCCACCCGGGCGGTGCCGGCGATGGCGAAGGTGATCCTCTCCCTCGGTCTGGCCTTCGCGGTCAGCCCCACGATCGACGGCGGCATCCCGACCGACGTACTGCCACTGATGCTGGCCGTCGTCACCCAGGTGCTGATCGGCTCCGCGATGGGCTTCGTCACCTTCCTGCTGTTCAACGCGATCTCCTCGGCCGGCTCGCTGGTCGACGTCTTCGGCGGCTTCGCGCTCGCGCAGGGCTTCGACCCCCTGGGCATGAACACCAACACCGTGTTCGGCAAGTTCCACCAGATGCTGGCGATCATGCTGCTCTTCGCCAGCGGCGGACACCTGCTCATCATCGGTGGGCTGCTGCGCACCTTCCAGTTCCTGCCGATCGGCGAGAGCCCCGACGTGTCCGGGCTCTCGAACGTGATGAGCACGGCCTTCGGGATGTTCTTCACCATCGCCGTCCAGATCGCGTTGCCGATGATCGCGGTGCTCTTCGTCGTCGACCTCGGCCTGGCGATCCTCACCAAGGTGGCGCCGCAGCTCAACGCCATCAACGTGATGTTCCCGGCCAAGGTGGGGCTGACCCTGATCCTGCTCGGCCTCTCCTTCCCGGTGCTCCCGGAGGCGATGAGTCGCCTCGTCGACCTCGCCAACGAGGCCGTGTCGGCCCTGGCCGGAGCGGGGTGATCGGCTCGTGAGTGAGCGAGGCGAACGAACCCATGGCACTGTCGGCGGTCGCTCGTGCGCGCCCGGAGCCCACTGCCGGATCCTCCTTCGGGGAGGACCCGCATGAGCAACAACAGTGGCGGGGAGAAGACCGAGAAGCCCACAGCCAAGCGCCGCAAGGAGGCGCGCAAGGAGGGTCAGGTCCCGCGGACCCAGGAGCTGGGCGCGTGGACCGCGATGCTGGTGGTCGCGATGACGACGCCGACCCTGGTCGGCAAGGAGGTCGCCCGGCTGCGCGAGCTGATGGTCCAGTGCTTCACCATCGACCAGCACACCTCCACGGCCAAGGCGCTGAACCTGCTCGGCCAGGCGGGCACCCACATCGTGATCACGCTGGTCATCCTCGGTGCCGGGGTCATGGTCATCGGGGTCAGCGGCGCGTTGGCGCAGGGTGGCTTCTTCCTGGCCACCAAGTCGGTCAAGCCGTCGTTCGCCAAGCTCAACCCGATCAAGGGCGCCAAGCGAATCTTCGGACCGCAGGCGCTGTGGGAGGGCGCCAAGATGCTCATCAAGAGCTCGTTCGTCGCCCTGATCGTCTATCTCGTGGTGCGCTCGATGGTGCCGTTGATCGGCGGTCTGGTACCCCCCTCCACCGTCGTCCAGACGGCATCGGACAAGGCCATCGCGATGATCCGCAACGTCGCGATCCTGGGCCTGGTCATGGCCGCCGCCGACTACGCGATGCAGCGCCGCCGGGTCGGCAAGCAGACCAGGATGAGCAAGCACGAGGTCAAGCAGGAGCACAAGCAGACCGACGGTGACCCGCTGGTCAAGAGCGCCATCCGCAGCCGGCAGCTCGCCGCGGCGCGCAACCGGATGATGGCCGACATCGCCGAGGCCGACGTGGTCCTGGTCAACCCGACGCACGTGGCGGTCGCGCTGCGCTACGACCCGGTCAAAGGCGCTCCCCGCGTGGTGGCTCGCGGCGCGGGCGCGATCGCGGCGAAGATCCGTCAGCGCGCCGCCGAGGAGCGGGTGCCGCTGGTCCGCGACGTACCGCTGGCCCGCGCGCTGAACCGCTCCACCCAGGTGGGGCAGGCGATCCCCTGGAGCACAGACGTACGCAGCGGGCTCCCGG
>CAZTHV010000004.1:0-691 GCA_964613165.1 uncultured Marmoricola sp. | reverse complement strand
GTCCACCTGTCGGCCGACACCAGCCGGCTCCTGGTGGCCCAGGTGCTGGCGTTCGTGATCAGTCGCCGCACGATCGGGCAGTACGGCGGCGAGCACCGCTCCCCGAGGCCCGAGGCCGAGCTGCCCGCCGTACCCGTCGCGGGCCGGCGGCGCCGGAGCTCCTCGGCTCCTTCCGGTCGGCGTGAGCCCACCTCACCCAGAACAGGAAACCCCCCGACCCCGGCCGCAGCCGGGTCGGCGTGAGCCCACCTCACCCGGAACAGGAAACCCCTCGACCCCGGGCGCAGCCGGTCGGCGTGAGCCCACCTCACCCAGAACGGGAAGACCCTCAACCCCGGCCGCGAGCGGCCGCACGTGAGCCCACCTCACCCAGAACGGGAAAACCCTCAACTCCGGTCGTGGGCGGCCGATTGGCCACCTGACGCCAGGACGGTGTCGACGGCTCCGCCATGGACGGCGCGCTGATCGATGAGTGGAGCGAATCGTCCATGAAGCGTATGACGCAGCTCGGTGTCCCCGTGGGCATCGTCTTCATCGTGGTGATGCTGGTCGTCCCACTGCCCGCGGTCGTGCTCGACCTGCTCATCGCCCTCAACATCACCGGCGCGCTGCTGATCCTGCTCACCGCGATGTACGTCAACAAGCCGCTCGACTTCGCGGCGTTCCCGGCCGTCATCACCAGGATGACGGC
>CAZTHV010000003.1:19768-41504 GCA_964613165.1 uncultured Marmoricola sp. | reverse complement strand
GGACCCAGATCTGGTCGAACAACCCCTCCGAGCGCCTCAACCGCGAGATCCGCCGTCGCACCGACGCGGTGGGGATCTTCCCCACCCGCGCAGCCATCGTCCGCCTCGTCGGCGCCGTCCTGGCCGAGCAGACCGACGAATGGGCCGAAGGACGCCGCTACCTCGGACTCGAGGTCCTCGCCCGCTGCCGCGTCAACATCGTCCCCGACACCGAGACTGAGATCGGAGCTGATCAAATGCCCGCACTTACCGCCTGAACCCTCAACGGAGGAACGCAGCGCTACACCACTCGGGACTTGACCGGACCGACTGGATTGTGGAGGACCTGAACCGGTTCCTACGCGGCTGGTCCGCGTACTTCCGCTACGCAACTCCGCAGCACAGTTCGACAAGATCAACCGACATGCCCAGTTGCGGTTGGCGATCTTCATCGCTCCCGTGGCTTCGGCTGGTCCATCGGGGCCTACGCCTCGCAGGATCACCTCGGTCTGATCGACTTGACCGTACAGGGAACCATCGTCGCACCCAGGCCCTTCAGGGCTTGGGGGCAAGACCGAATTCCGCCGGTGAACGACGTCGGTGAGCCGTGTGCGGGAGAACCGCATGCACGGTTTGACGGGCGGGGGCTGGAAACGAGCGGCACGCACCGCCGCGGCGCGCCAGCCCCGACCCTACAAGGCCTATCTTTTGACATTAGGCATTGTGCACAATACCTTAAACCTTCGTGTCCCGGTCACGATCAGCGGAGGAGTGAGGAAGAAGACATGTCGAACCTCGACGCGTCGAGAGCTGACCCTCCCCGAAACTCAGCTAGCGAAGCCGCAGCCAAGGCAGTCGCGACCGAATCGACTGGTCCGGCCGGTGCGCGCCGACGCTCGGTGAGTTCGGCTGAGCTGTTCCAGCGTTACGGGCTCGTCCTGGTCTGGGGCGTAGTATTCGCGGTCTTCTCCGTGCTGCGGCCGGAGACGTTCTTCACGCTCGTGAACATCCAGACGATTCTGTCGTCGCAGTCAGTCCTGCTCGTGCTCACGCTGGCGCTGCTACTCCCCCTGACCGTCGGGGAGTTCGACCTATCGATCGCTGGTGTGTTCACCCTGACGGTCATCCTCGTCGGCTACCTGAATGTGACGAGGGGCTGGCCGATCGGTGTCTCCATCGGAGCGGCGATAGCGACCAGTGTTCTCATTGGCATCGTCAACGCAGCTCTCGTGCTGATAGCTCGGGCGGACTCCATCGTGGTCACCCTCGGTATGGGCACCCTGTTGGCAGGTGTCAGCTTCGGCGTCACGGAGGTTGCCATCGCCGGCATCTCGCCGGCTTACGTGGAGGTCGTCCGCCACCGCATCTTTGGTGTGCAGCTGGCCTTCTGGATCGCGCTGCTCCTGACTGTCCTGATCTGGTACGTGTTCGTACTCACTCCGCTCGGCCGCTACCTGCACTTCGTCGGAGCGAGTCGCGAGGTTGCTCGTCTCTCGGGCATCCGGGTCAATGCCATCCGTGCGGGATCGTTCATTGCGTCCAGCCTGATGAGTTGCGCAGCCGGACTGCTGATGGTCGGACTACAGGGTTCGGCGGATCCGAATGTGGGCTCCACCTTCCTGCTCCCCGCGTTCGCCGGCGCATTCCTTGGTGCAACAGCGATTACCCCGGGACGGTTCAACCCATGGGGGACCTTCATCGCCGTCTACTTCCTGACCACCGGCATTACGGGGCTTGAGATCATGGGGCTGTCTGGCTGGATCAACCAGGTCTTCTACGGAGGGTCCCTGATCATCGCCGTAGCGCTCTCGAGAGCGGGGTTGGGCGGCTACTTGCGTTCCCGCGCCAAGCGGGCGACAGACAAGGCCAGTGATGGCGCCTGATCACGCTGTCGCGGCCGACCGCAGCGCCGCTTCGCCGGCGGACGTGGTCTTCTCCGCGCGGGGCTTGTCGAAGGCATTCGGCGTCCGCACCGTCCTCGACGGTGTCGACCTGGATCTCGGCCGCGGGGAGGTGCATGCGCTGCTGGGCCAAAACGGCTCCGGCAAGTCAACCTTGATCAAGATTCTCGCCGGCTATCACACTCCCGAGCCCGGGGGGCGGCTCCACTTGCAGGGCAACGAGGTCTCGCTCCCGGTCTCGCCGAGCACATCACGACGGCTTGGGATGAGTTTCATGCATCAGGACCTCGCCTTGATCGAGTCGGCAACCGTGCTCGAGAACCTCCGGTCACAGCAGTATCAGACTGGCGTTCTCTGGAAGGTGAACTGGCGCGCCGAACGTCAGCGCGTTCAGGAGATGCTGGCTCGGTTCGGCCTAGAACGCATCAATCCCGACACCCTCATGCGTGATCTTCGTGAGGTGGACCGTGCCCTGGTGGCACTCCTTCGCGCCGTGAGCCAGCTCAACGAGCGCACCGGTGGCGTCCTCGTCCTAGACGAACCTACGGCCTATCTTCCCGAGGACGAGCGGGAAGCCCTTCTCGACGTCATCAGACAGCTCTCCGCAGCAGGATTCGCCGTTCTCCTCGTGACGCACAACCTCGCCGAGGTCGTCGCCGTTGCGCACCGTGTGTCAGTCCTCCGAGACGGCAAGCTCGTCCACAGCGTCGAGGGACGGGGCCTCGACGAGGCGGCGCTCACCGAGATGATCCTGGGAAGGAAGGTCGCGCAGGGGTTCGACCTCCGACACCACCTCTCTGATGCCCGGGGACGATCCCTGGTCAGCGTGCGGGGCCTCAGCGGCCGAACCGTTGCTGAGGTCGACCTCGACATCCGTGAAGGTGAGGTCCTAGGTGTGACGGGCCTCGAGGGGTCAGGGGCCGATGAGATCCCCTACCTGCTCTTCGGCGCTTCGCGCTCCAGCAGCGGCTCGATGTCTGTCGATGAGGCCGCCCCGGTTCGGCTCGCGAAACTGCGCCCACCCCGGGCCCGCGCCCTCGGTCTCGCCCTCCTGCCCGGAAATCGACTTCGCGACGGCGGCTCGGCTGAAGCGTCAGTCCTGGAGAACCTGACGTTGACCATCCAGCGCAAGTTCTTTCATGCGGGCCGGCGCCGACGCACGGACGAGCGGGCTTTTGCCGACCGCGTGGTCAATGAGTACGGGATCGTCCCGCCGCAGTCGACGGCTCCGCTGGGATCGCTGTCGGGAGGAAATCAGCAGAAGGTCCTCCTGGCGAAGTGGATGGCTACCGAACCGAAGGTCCTCCTTCTGCATGAACCGACCGCCGGCGTCGACGTCGGTGCTCGGCAGGAGATCTTCACTCGCCTCACCGCGAACGCGGCCGCTGGCCTGACAACCGTGCTCGTGAGTGGCGAGTTCGAGCACATCGCCCAACTCTGCGACCGAGCCATCGTCATGCGCCGCGGGCGAGTGGCGATCGTCCTCAGCGGAGAGGGGCTCACCGAGGACCGCATCGCTGCAGAAGCACTCAGCAGCTAGACGCCTGACCCGACCCGAAGGAGCACATATGCCCAAACACATCGACCTGACTCTCGTCTACGGCTCGGATCGTTGGTCGCAGCCCTTTCTGTTCGAGGCGCCAACCATCCGACCGATTCACAACCACGAGGAGCACGGCCGATCGAACACGTACTTCGGCACGCCCTGTCACCTAGGCACCCATATCGACGCGCCATACCACTTCGTTGAGGGCGGAGCGCGAATCACCGATCTCGACGTCTCGTTGTTCATCGGAGATGCGGTGATGCTTGACTTGCGGGCCTGCCCCGGCGGCGACATTCGCATCAGCGAGACCGATCTCGAAGACGCAACCGGGGGACGCGATCTGTCCGATCAGATCGTCGTCCTCCACACCGGCTGGGTAGATCGCGCCTTTGGGCGAAAAGGCCAGGATTACTACGGCCCGGGACATCCGTCGTTCTCCCCTGAGGCCGCTGAATGGCTCGTCAGCCAGAATCCGAGATCCGTGGTCGTCGACACGCTCGTCGACGTCGTAGAACCGCCCCGCCATGGAGACAACCCGGTGCACCGGATTGTCCTTGGCGCGGGAGTCCCGCTCATCGAGAACGTCCGAAGCCTCGAACTCCTGCCACTGGATGGATTCAGGATCATTGCGCTTCCCATTGCGCTGCACGGCGCGGACGGGGCTCCGGCCCGGGTCGTCGCTGAACTCTGACCCGGCGGGTGGACCGCTTACGAGCATCGATTCAAACCCCTGAAAAACCTGGAGGAAACATGAGTATGGCCAAGCGGATACGTCGAGGCAGCGGCGTGCGCACATTGAAGGTTGTGGTGGCAGTCTTCCTGGCCGCCGCGCTCATCTCGAGCTGCGGAAGCAGTCCGGATGGCGACAGCGCCGGCGACAGCGCCGGTGGGACGGCGGACCAGGCTGCTGCCAAGCAGCAGCTCGAGGCGGCGGCGCAACCGGTGACGTGGGGCAACCCTGGCCCGGCGTTCACCGTCGGCGGCGCCGCTGAAGGCAAGTTGCTCTACTACATCGCGAACGGCCTCAACCTGCCGTTCAGCCAGGGCGTTCTCAAGGGAGTCAAGGACGCCGCGGACGTCGTCGGCCTGAAGGTCGTCGCAGTCGATGGTTCCGGAAGCTCGGCGACGGCTGGGAGGCTGATCGAGCAGGCCATCGGCCGGAAGGCCAGTGTGATCGTCCTCCAGTCGTTCGCAGCGGATGCACTGGCCGCGCCTCTCAAGGAGGCTGAGGCGGCTGGCATCAAGGTGATCCTTGGCTTCGTGTCCGACCCGCGGCTTCCGAACGCCGAGGAGCAGGCGAACGGTGTGGACGCGATCGTGACCTACTGCAACTCGTGCGCCGGCGAGTTGGCTGCGACCTATATGGTCGCCGAGTCCGGTCGCGACGTGAAGCCCATCGTGTTCGACGTCCCAGACATCCCACAGGCCCAGCTCGAGGTCGACGGCTTCGACAGCAAGCTCAAGGAGCTCTGTCCTTCATGCAAGTCGGATGGCGTGGACGCGCCGATCGCTCAATGGGTGACAGGGCTTCCCGGATTGACCTCGTCGGCTCTCAAGCGGCGACCAGACGCGAACTACCTGTTTCCGCTCTTTGACGGCATGGTGGCGGCGATGAAGCCGTCAGTCGCTGCAGCCGGAGCCGAGGAGCGCGTCAAGATCGTCAGCTATAACGGTGACCTGCCGAACCTCAAGGCGATTCAGGACAAGGACAAGGTCGAGGTTGCCAACGTCGGTGCGAGCCTTCAGTGGGCCGGCTGGGCAGCTGTTGACCAGGCGCTTCGCGTCTTGACCGGAAATGACGCCTTGGCGGATGAAAAGATCCCGAACCGCGTCTTCTACTCCGGCAACATCGACTCGGTGGATCTCTCCGCCGATGAGCTGACGTGGTACGGCGCCGTTGACGTCAGTGCTGAGTATAAGAGCCTGTGGGGGATGTGATCCGCCTACCGGCGTGACGCTGGCCGGGAGGGTCGGGGATCGACCAAGCCAGGTGCTTTTGCGATCCACACCCTCCCGGTCCGGCCGCCAACAATCCAGACCGAGACCGGGCTGTCCGGGCAGACCGATGAGGACGAGATGACGCGCGATTTCACTTCACTGAAGCTTGTCGAAGCTCTGGAGCTTATCCGTTCTCGCGACCTGACCTGTTCGGAACTGTTGGAGCACAACCTCGATCGCCTGATGGCAACCGAGCCCGTCCTGGGTGCGTTCGTCGAGTACGACGTCCAGGGGGCCCGCGAGCGCGCCGCGAGACTGGACGAACGGATCACTGCCGGCGACTGGCCGGGGCCGCTTACTGGAGCGACGGTCGGCGTCAAGGACCTGTTCCACACCACCGCGTTTCCTACCCGTGCCGGCTCGCGGGCCTATCTGCAGCCGGCGGGGGGGCCGAACGCCGAGTCCGTTGACCGACTTGTGGCCAACGGGGCGATCATCATCGGGAAGACCACGACCCATGAGTTCGCAACCGGCTTGGGCGACCCGCGAACAGGTAACGCCTGGGACCCTGACAGGTACCCGGGTGGCTCGAGCGCCGGTTCGGCGGTCGCTGTCGCCGCGGGAAGCGCCGTCGCCGCTCTAGGCACCGATTCGGGCGGCTCGATCCGTCAGCCGGCCGCGCTGAACGGAGTCGTCGGATACAAGCCGACGCGAGGACTGATCAGTGAGACCGGCGTCGTCCCGCTGACCCGGACGATGGACACGGTCGGCCTCATCACCCGGGTTGTCGCTGACTGTAGTCAGCTCCTCGATGTCCTGAGTCAGCGTGGCGAAGGGCACGAACTGGCGGACCGACCGGTGCGGGTCGGCCTGGCGCTGCCGACCGATGAGTTCACCGACTCGCGAGTTGCCGATGTCCTGGCCCGCGCAGTTGGTGCGGTGTCGTCGAGCTCCACTCTTGACACCGTGGAGGTCCGGTTCGCCGACCATCTTCGGGGGACTGCCATCGGAATGACTTTGATCCAGTCTGAAGCCGCTGAGATTCACCGTGAACGCCTTGAAAGGCGAGGAGATCTGTACGGTCCTGCTGTGCGCGCCTTCCTCGACGGAGGCCGCAAGATCCCTCAGCAGCGCCTGGATCTTGCACGCCAGGCGCGGCGCGAGCTCCAACTGGAAGTCGACAGACTCTTCAACTCGAACAGAATCGACATCTTGATCACGCCGACAGTGACAGTGTCCCCTCCGCTGCTCGATGAGTTCGATCCGTCTCGAGACCTCGGTCCGCTCCTCGACTACACGGTGGTCGCGAACCTGACCGGTCAGCCTGCCATCACCGTGCCATGCCGGGTAGGTGACTCCGGCCTACCTGTGGGGATTCAGATGCTCGGCCGTCCGAATCACGACCATGGACTGCTGCGGGCCGCCGCAGCTGTCGAGCAGGTCGTGTCTCCCCCGTATCGAGAAGCATCAGCATGGAAGCCCACGGAGCGCCGGCGCGATGGTTAGTCGTGGCACTGTTGCCGTGGTCAGCGCTGGTGGAACGATCACGATGGTCGGCGCCGATCACTTCGACCTCGTCGACTACGGCGAGTACGGCGAGGCCTTGGCTGTCGATGACGTTCTCGCCCGCCAGGATCTGTCGAGACTCGGCGTCGACGTGGTCACCGTCGGGCACCGGCAAGTGTCCAGCACGGCGATGACGCCGGCCGACTGGCTGCGCCTCGCCGACGTTATTCGGCGCCTTGCCGCCACCCGACCTGATATCGAAGGGTTCGTCGTGCTTCACGGCACTGCCACTCTTGAAGAGACCGCCTACTTCCTGCACCTTGCGCTCGGGCTCGAGACACCGGTCGTCGTCGTAGGCGCGCAGCGCCCGATCTCGGCGATCAGCTCGGATGCACCGCTGAATCTTGTCAATGCCATCGAGGTGGCCGCGGCCTCGGACGTGCGCGGCATGGGCGTGCTCGTCGTCCTGAACGGTGAGATTCACTCGGCCAGGGAGGTCTCCAAGACCTCGACGTACAAGCTCGAGGCGTTTCAGTCGCCTGGCAGCGGCCCTCTCGGCGTGATCGGCGGCGACGGCCGTGTGTTCCTTGACCGCCGGCCGGTGAGGACAGCCATCGGCAGTCCGTTCGCCGGCATCGCCGACATGGACCTTCCTCGGGTTGACATCAGCTTTTCGTACGCCGGTGCCGATGGCGCTGCTATCGACGCTTTCGTGGCAGCAGGTGCCCGCGCGATCGTCAATGCCGGCTTGGCTCCTGGCAAGGTCTCGGCGACCGAGGAGGCCGCCGTACGGAGAGCAACCGATGCCGGCGTCATGATCGTCCGGAGCACACGCGCCGGGATGGGCCGAGTGCTGCCTAGACGTCGCCTAATCGAGCAAGGGGTGATCGCGGCCGATGACCTGAGCCCCCAGAAGGCCCGAGTGCTCGCCATGCTTGCCCTGGCTGTGACCGACGACCGGGACACGATCAGTAGCTACTTCGAACGCTTCTGATGCACGATGTACAGTGCGTCGGCCGACCTGATGGAGGAAGTGCATGATCCTGGATGACATCTCGCCGGCGCCCACGCGCACCCAAGTGGTCGCGGCGCGCTTACGGCAGCTGATCAAGAGTGGAGACCTGCCTCCCGGTGCGGTGCTCTTGCAAGCCAGCATTGCCGAGATGTTCAGCGTCAGCACGACGCCGGTTCGCGAGGCGTTCAGCATTCTCATGCGGGAGGGCCTGGTCGTCCAGAACGCTCATCGGAGCGTTCGGGTCTTCCAGCCATCTGCGGCGGAGCTGATGGAGATCTACGAGATCCGCCAACAGCTCGAGCCGTTCGCTACCAAGCTGGCAACCGAACGCAGCACGCCCCGGGACCTCGATCGGCTCTCCACGCTACTGGAGCGTCTCGAGGTGGCGCCGGACCAGGAAGCGGTCGAGATGAACGGCCAGTTCCACGCCCAGATCGATCGCATTGCGGGACGCCCACGGCTCGCCTCCATCCTGGAGGCACTTCGGGCCAGTTCCGCCAGCTACCTTCGCATCGTCGTCCCGGACCCCGATCTGGAGAACGCCCGCCACGTCCTCGACGAGCATCGAGCGATCTTGAACGCCATGCGCGACCGCGACGCGATGCGAGCCGCCGACCTGGTCTGCGCGCACCTCGACGGCATCAGGCTTCGGCTTGAAAGAGCGGTCGAGATGTCAAGCGACGGGCGTCCTTGAACGATCAGCGCTGGGATGCATTCGACGGCGACTCGGCATTGTATGGGCGCAGCAAGAAATGAAATCAATGATGGATTTGAGCAGTGACAACTAAGCATCCTGAGAAGACGGCGAGTCTGGTCCCGAAAACATGGTGGTCCGGGCAGACACGTCGCCACCCGAGTGTGAACGTACGGGCCGACTCCGACCGAGGTGGCCGTGCAACGAGATCTCGCTGAAGCCGTCTACGACCTGTCAAGATCGCAGCTGCCCAGGGAGGTCGAGCAGCAGGCGATCATGCACCTCAAGAACATCCTCGCCCTTGCTGTCGCAGGTAGCCGATCCGACCCGGTTGATGCCGTACTGCGGATGGGGAACATGGTCGGGGGTCCGGCAGATGTGCCAGTCCCGGGCCGGGGCGAGCTGGCGGCACCACGGTACGCGGCTATGGCGATCGGACTCGCGGCCCACCTGGACGACTTCGATGACACTCATCTGACCTCGATCATCCACCCGTCGGCGTCCACTGTCGCCGCCGCCTTCTCCTCCGGCACTGTGCACCGCATCGACGGATCGCGGTTTCTCCATGCTTTTGCGTTGGGGTGTGAGGTGCAGCTGCGGGTGGGAACGGCGATGAGTCCGCGGCACTACGACGCCGGCTGGCATGCGACCGGCACATGCGGCGTACTCGGCGCTGCGACGGCCGCCGCGATTGCGTGTGACAGTTCGCCCAGCACTATCGCGAGTTCCTTGGCCCTTGCTGCCAACAGCACGATCGGACACCGCGAGACGTTTGGCACCCCAATCAAGCCGTTCCATCCTGGAAAGGCGGCGGCAAATGGCATGCTCGCAGTGGAGCTGGCGGCCGCAGGCACCGTCGCTCCGGAGGACTCCCTAATAGCGTTCCTCGGGGCCATGGCTCCCGGTCACGAAGCCGGCAATGTGCTCGACCGCTTCGGTGAGCATTGGGAGTTCATGGTCGATATGGTCAAGCCCTATCCCTGCGGTCTGGTCATCCACCCGGTGATCGATGCGGGCATCGCCGCGGCGGCGTCGGGGGTGCGAGCCGACGAGATCCTCGGGCTGCGGCTGCGAGCTCATCCTCTTGTCGTGGATCTGACGAACATTCGGGATCCGCAGGACGGACTCCAGGCCCGATTCTCAGCGGTGCACGGGCTTGCGGCGGCGCTCGTCGACGGCGCGGTCGACCTTGATTCGTACGAGCCCAGCCGGCTGAACGACGAGGAGGTGTCTCGTCTCCGGGATCTGACGATCATCGACGTAGATCCAGAGTGCGCGGCAGACGCCGTAACCTTGACCGTGACACTCAAGGTCGGTGGCACGCGCACCTTCGAGATCCTGCACGCTCGCGGTAGCGAACAGGTTCCGCTCACGCCGGCGGAGGTCGACCGCAAGGTCGACGGCCTCCTCCGGCCAACGCTGGGTGAGAACAGCGGTCGCATGCCGACGGCGGTCAACGACTTGCCTGGGGCCGCTTCGCTGTCTGAGCTGGAGGCTTCGCTGCTCCCGGCGGACGGCGGCGCGCGTTGAGCGAAGCTTCGACACACCCGACCTTCACTCAGCTGCTGGTCCAGGTCATCCGCGAGCCTGAGCCCAGGGTGCACTTGCCGACCACATGGGTGGCGCTCCGGGCGCTGGTCGAGAAGACGATGCGGCGGGACTTTACCTCGGACAATCACGTCGATCTCGGCGCTTCCCTGGAACGAGTGCTCGCGTCTCCGCGGTCCGGCGCACGAGTCTGGTCCAGTGGTGAGGAGGTGGCCGCGACATCCGCGGCATTTCTGAACGCCGCGGCGGCGTATGGGCATCCCGTCCTCAGTCTCGCGGGCATGGCTCCTGCCGTCGTCGCAAGCGCACGAGCGGTCGCGGATCTCGAGGATGTGCCTCGGGAAGCGGTTGATGAGGCGGTTGCGTGCGGGCTCGAAGTGATCCTGCGTACGCAGGAGCTCCTTCTCGACGGTCCAGGCGTAGAAGCCTGGGCTATTCGCGGTTTGGTCGACCGGCTTGGCGCCGCTGCGGGGGCATCTCGAATCCTTTGCCTCGATGACTCTCAGATCACAGCCAGCCTTGGCCTGGCGGCGACGGAAGCTGCTGGGCTGGCAACCGTGAGCAGGCGTGACATCGGGCCCTACATCATTGGCAAGGCCGCTCACGACGGACTTGAGGCGGCGCTTCTCGCCAAATTCGGATTCACGGGACCACCGGAGCCGATCCTAGGCCGGCGGGGCCTGGTTGCAATTGTGAGCGGTTCGGGCCCCACGTCGTCTGGTCCCGAGCCTGTTGAGTGGAGGCTCGCAAGCGCCTTGGGAAGCGGTGCCCATCCCGGACTCCGCTGAGCGTGGGCGCCATCGCCACGAGGGGCGACCCGGTAAATCGAATCCACAGCCACGGCCGCGGTTCCCGGACGGAGCTGTCCCGCAGTGCACGACCCCGGTAGGCGAGACGTGACCGGGCCGGAAATGGGTGGTAGCCCCTATTTCGTCGCGGGGCGCTGGCCGCTTGACTGGAGAAATGTGGCGAGAGTCGTGGATGAGGTCGTGCAGCAATCCGTCGGTTCGATCGCCCGCCAGGTGCGCGAGCTGATGGGGTTCGGTCTGGAACTGGCGATCTCGGTCGGCATGCTCTGCGCTGCCGTGGGCTTCTCCGTCGGCCTCGCGGTCGGTCGCGGGCGACAGCCCCGGTGGGTGGAGAAGGGAAGCTTCGTCCACAAGGTCTCGATCGGGTTCGCCACCTTGGACCGGCTCGATGCCGAGCTCCTCCGCTTCGAGGTCGAGCCGGGGTCGAGGCTGGCCGGGGTGGAGGTCGACGAGCTCCGGCTGCCGACCGGGTCGGCGGTCTCCTTGGTCACGCGTGGGTCACGTGTGTTCGTGCCCGAGGGACGTACGACGTTCCGCATCGGCGACCAGGTGCTGGCGGTGGCCGCCCGCGACCAGGTCGGCCAGGTCGAGAGCCGGCTGCGGTCGGTGAGCCGCTTCGGCCGGCTCGCGGCCTGGTACGAGCCGCTCGAGCCCACCAACTCGGCGGAGGCACTCGGCGTCCCCAGGAGAGCGGCGTGATCCTTACCTGCGCCGCCCTCTCGATCTTCATCGTCGCCTACGCCCTCATCGCCACCGAACGGATCCACCGGGTCGCCGCCGCCCTGGGCGGCGTCGCCGCGATGACGGTGATCGGCCTGGTCAACGCGGAGTCCGCGTTCTTCGACCACCGCACCGGCATCGACTGGAACGTCATCTTCCTGCTCTTCGGGATGATGGTCATCGTCGGCGTGCTCAAGCAGACCGGGCTCTTCGAGTTCCTGGCCCTGTGGGCCGCCCGGAAGTCCGGCGGCCACCCCTACCGGCTGCTCGTCCTGCTGGTGCTGATCGGCGCCATCGTCGCCCCGATCCTGGACAACGTCACCTGCGTCCTGCTGGTCGCGCCGGTGACCCTCTCGGTCTGCCGCCGGCTGGGGCTGCCCTCCGCGCCCTACCTCATCTCGCTGATCCTGGCCTCGAACATCGGCGGCACGGCGACCCTCATCGGTGACCCGCCCAACATCATCATCGGCAGCCGGGCCGGGCTGAGCTTCAACGACTTCCTGGTCCACTCGCTGCCGCTCACGGTCGTCCTGCTGGCCGGCTTCATCGTGATGGCGCGGTGGCTCTTCCGCCACGACCTCTCCGCGCCCGTCGACATGAGCGACGCGCTCGGCGAGCTGCGGCCGCGCGACGCCATCACCAACATGCGGCTGCTGGTGCGCTGCCTGGTCGTCCTGAGCCTGGTCATGATTGCCTTCAGCCTGCACGCGGCGCTCCACCTCGACCCCTCGATCGTCGCCATGCTGGGCGCCGGCGCGACCGTGCTCGTCGCGCGCAGCGAGCCCGAGGAGTTCCTTGAGGAGGTCGAGTGGGGGACGCTGGCCTTCTTCATGGCGCTCTTCGTCCTCGTCGGCTCGCTCGTCCAGGTCGGCGTCATCGGGCGGATCGCCGAGTACGCCGCCGAGGCCATGGGCGGCCAGCCGCTCCTCGCCTCCACCGTGCTGCTCTTCGGGTCGGGCATCATCGGGGCCTTCGTCGACAACATCCCCTACACGACCGCGATGGTGCCGATCGTGGAGGAGATGGTGGCCGCCAGCGCGTCGTCCGGAGCCGACAGCCCGCTGTGGTGGGCGTTCGTCTTCGGTGCCGACCTCGGCGGCAACGCCACCGCCGTCGCGGCCGGCGCGAACGTCGTGGTGCTGGGCATCGCCGCCAAGGCCGGCGAGCCGATCAGCTTCTGGAAGTTCACCAAGTACGGCGTCGTGGTGACCGTCGCGACGCTGCTGGTCGCCTGGGTCTGGGTCTACCTGCGCTACTTCGCTCTGGCCTGAGTCAGGCGAGGGTGGACCGGCTCAGTGGACGAGCTTGAGACCGACGATGCAGCCGATCAGGCCGGCGAGCAGGACGAGGCGGACGGCGCTGACGGGCTCGTCCCCGGTGAGCATGCTGTAGCTCACGGTCAGGGTGGCGCCGATGCCGACCCAGATCGCGTACGACGTCCCCGTCGGCAGGCTGCGCATCGCGTAGGCCAGGCCGGCCATACTGGCGGTCAGCGCGACCAGGAAGACCACGCTCGGAAGCAGCCGGGCGAATCCCTCGCTGCGACCGAGGGCCACCGCCCACACCGCTTCCAGGATCCCTGAGAGGACCAGGACGAACCATGCCATGACTGAACTCCTCATGGCCGTCTTGTCGCTGTCCGGGTACGGCGCCCTCGTCCGGCGGTCGTCAGTCCGACCGTGCCTCCCAGGCTAGCCGAGCCGTGACCGCGCAGGTCGCGGGAACTCGCGAGCGCTGCCCCGTCGAGGTGCCCGGCGGAGCGGGCTCAGCCGACGCCTCCGCCGCGCCTGGCGAGCCACGAGCCGCCGCCGGGCACCACGACACCGTCACGTCGAGGTGACGGGTCCCTCCGGCGTCGCGTCGCGCGGGGCGGCGACGCGCGCGGGGTCGGGAACGACCACGACCGGCACCCGGGAGTGCCGGACGCAGTACTCGCTGACCGAGCCGAGCAGCGCTCGGCTCAGCACGCCCTTGCGTCCGCTGCCCACCACCAGCAGCGCGGCCTTGTCGCCGGCGTCGACCAGCGTGGCGCCGCTGTAGGTGTGCAGCACCACCTGGGAGATCGCCGGCCTCTCGGTCATGCCGGCCAGGACCTCGGCCAGCATCCGGTCCTGCACCTCGTGCGCGACCCGCTCCTGGTCATCGAGATCCTGGTACGTCGCGGCCACCGCGAGGCCGTCCAGCGGCGTGGTGAGCGCGCTGCCCTGCAGCCAGGTGGTGACCACCTGCACGGTGGCGCCACGACGCACGCCCTCGCGCAGCGCGAACTCCAGGGCCGCTCGGGATCCGGCCGACCCGTCGACTCCTACGACGACGACCCCGCCGGTGCTGTCGGTGACCATTGCTCCTCCTCGGTCGGTCTACCGCCACGTTCCCGCATCCGCACGTGGCGGGCCAGGGTCGCCGGTCCTCATCGGCTGGGACCACAGCCCCTTGGCGGGGCTCTGCGGAGGAGAGAGGCTGTTCGGTGGAGGTGAGCCATGACCAGCTCCGATCCTGCGTCCACGTGGCTGGCACCCGAGGCGGCGGACGTGCTGTTGGCGGACGGAAGCATCGCCATCGTGCGGCCGCTGAGGCCCGAGGACCGCGAGGGACTGCGCCAGCTCCACGAGGGGGTCACCGACGACAGCCTGCGGATGCGGTTCTTCAACGCGAACCGGCGCTCCGGCGACAAGTACGTCGACCATCTCTTTCCCGACGGCGAGCCGGTGCCGACCGCCCTGGTCGCGAGCCGCGACGGCCGGATCGTCGCGCTGGCGACCGCGGAGCCGGTGGACCGGCGTACCTCCGAGGTGGCCTTCCTGGTCGCCGACCTGGCCCACGGACACGGGCTGGGCAGCCTGTTGCTGGAGCACCTCGCGGCGATGTGCCGCGACCGCGGCATCACCACCTTCCATGCCGAGGTGCTCGCCGAGAACCACGCGATGCTGCAGGTCTTCGCCGCCGCCGGCTTCGCCGCCGAGAGCCGCGCCGATGCCGGCGTGGTCATCGTGACCCTGGACACCGCCGCCTCGCCGGCCGCGCTGCTGGCCGCCGACGAGCGGGAGAGCCGCGCCGAGGCTCGCTCGCTGGCTCCGCTGATGCGCCCCCGCAGCGTGGCGGTGCTCGGCTGCCGCCGCGAGCCCGGTGGGATCGGCCGGGCGGTGCTCCGCTCGATCCGCGACGGCGGCTTCACCGGCCGGCTGTACGTCGTGCACCCGGTCGCCGACGCCATCGACGACCTGCCTACGGCCCACCGGCTGGCCGACATCGGCGAGCACGTCGACCTGGCGGTGATCGCGGTCCCGGCGGACCGGGTGCTCGACGCGATGCGCGATGCCGCCGAGGCGGGGGTCTCGATCGCCCTGGTGATCACCTCCGGCTTCAGCGAGCTCGGCCGCGAGGGGGCGCGGGTGCAGCAGGAGATGCTGGAGATCGCCCGCGCCGCCAGCATCCGGATCATCGGGCCGAACTGCCTGGGGGTGATGGCCAACCAGCCCGGCATCCGTCTCAACGCGACGTTCACCGCCAGTGTCCCGCCGCCCGGCGGGCTGGCCGTGGCCTCCCAGTCCGGCGGCGTGGGGATCGCGCTGATGGACATCGCCCGCGAGCTCGGTCTCGGGCTCGCCTCGTTCATCTCGCTGGGCAACAAGGCCGACGTCTCCGGCAACGACCTGCTGGCGGCATGGCTGCACGACCCCGACGTCACCGTCGCCGCGCTCTACCTGGAGTCCTTCGGCAACGCGGCGAAATTCGCCCGGATCGCCCGGCGCTTCGCCGAGCGCAAGCCGCTGCTGGCTGTCGTGGGCGGTCGCTCGGCGGGTGGTCAGCGGGCGGGTGCCTCGCACACCGCCGCCGCGGCCTCACCCTCGGTGGGCGTCGACGCGCTCTTCGCCCAGGCGGGGGTGATCGGCTGTCGCAGCGCCGGGTCACTGGCCCGTAGCGCGGTCTTCCTCCAGCAGCAGCCGTTGCCGCAGGGCCGGCGCATCGCGGTGCTCAGCAACGCCGGCGGCATGGGCGTGCTGACGGCCGACGCGGCCGACGAGCGTGGGCTGAGCGTCCCCGAGTTCGGCGCCGGCCTGCAGACGCGGATCGCCCGGCACGTCAACAACACGGTCGGCACCGGGAATCCGATCGACCTCGGCGCGGGCGCGTCGGCCGCGGACGTGGCCGGCGCGGTCACCGAGGTGCTGACCTCAGACGAGGTCGACGCGCTGATCGTGGTGCTGGTGGCCACCTCGGTGGCCGATCCGGCCCCGCTGCTCGACGCGCTTGCCCGGGCTCGCCACCTGGGCCCCGACAAGCCGGTGGTCCTGGTGGCGATGGGCAATCTGTTGGTCACCGAGGAGCAGCGACAGGGCGTCACCGTCTTCCACTCGCCCGAGCACGCCGTGGAGGCGGTCGCGCACGCCGTCCGGTACGCCGAGTGGCTGCGCGTGCCACGCCAGGCGGCCCCGCCGTACGACATCGAGCGCGCCGATCACGGGCAGGGACTGGCTCGCGATCTGCTCGAGCGGGACCAGGGCCGGGACGGGTGGGTCGACACCGATGCCGCCCGCGCCCTGCTCGCCCCTTACGGGATCGAGCCCGTGGGCGAGGTGGTCTTCGACCCGGCCGCCGCCGCCGACGCGGCCAGGAGGGCCGGCTTCCCGGTGGTGGTCAAGGTCGCCGACCCGACGGTGGTGCACAAGACCGACCGCGGGCTGGTGCGGGTGGGGCTCGGCTCGCCGACCGAGGTGTCGGCTGCCGTCCAGGCGTTCGAGACCGAGCTCGGCCACTCCGGCGTCCCGGTGCTGGTGCAGCCGCTGGTGGACGGCGTCGAGGTGGCGCTGGGGATCGTGCGCGACCCCGCCTTCGGCCCGATGGTGATGGTGGCGGCGGGCGGGATCACGGTGAACCTGTGGAACGACCGGGCCTTCCTGCTGCCGCCGTTCACCCGCACCGACGCCGGCCGGGCGCTGCGCTCGCTGCGCTCCTGGCCGCTGCTGGACGGCTTCCGAGGTGCGCCGCGCGTCGATGTGGAGGGACTCGAGCGCGTCGTCGAGGCGCTCGGAGCGTTCGCCACCGAGGTCCCGCAGGTCGCCGAGCTGGACCTCAACCCGGTCGTGGTGACCGCCACCGCCGTGGTCGCCGTGGACGTCAAGCTGCGGCTGGCCGCTCCCGGCACGGCGGTGAGCGCATTCGCGCCCCGCCAGCTGCGCCGCCCGCGGTGAACGATGGCGGAGGGCCGTCAGCTTGGGACCTACGACCCTCACGAACCCTCCCGGCCGGGCGGAGACTGGATGACAAGCGAGCAAGGACGGAGGCGGGAACGGTGGCGCAGGCCAGGGAGATCAGCTACGACGAGTGCCGGGAGCTGCTGCGAGGGCGCGTGACGGGCCGCATCGCGGTGTCCACCCCCGACGGTCCGCACATCGTCCCGCTGAACTACACGGTCCTCGACGAGTCGATCGTCGTCCGCACGACCCCGTTCAGCGTCGTCGCGACGTACGGGCGCAACGCCAAGGTCGCCTTCGAGATCGACCAGTTCGACGATGTCCGGCAGCTGGGCTGGAGCGTGGTCGCGCGCGGCCGTGGCGACGTCGTCACCGACCCCGCAGAGATCAGCGAGATCCGGCAGGGGTGCGCGCCGCAGCCCTGGGCCGACGGCGCGCGCAACCTCTACTTCCGGATCCGCTGGTCCGAGCTCACCGGCCGCCGCCTCGCCGGCGCCCGTCCCGCCGCCTGATCTGCCACGCCGGCTTCCGTGGAGTGCCCGGGCTCGGCAGACTGTGGATCCATGAGCGCCACGCCGCCCCCCGGTGAGGTTCCGGGTCACGATGCCGAGCTGCCCGGCCCGGCCCAGGCGCTGCTGGACGCCGTCGTCGCGATCTCCTCCGATCTGGACCTTGCCAGCGCGCTGCACCGGATCGTGCTCTCCGCCTGCGATCTGACCGACGCCCGCTTCGGGGCACTCGGCGTGATCGGCCCCGACGACAACCTGGCCGAGTTCATCACCCACGGCGTCGACCCGCACCAGCGCGAGCTGATCGGTGCGCTGCCGCGGGGTCGCGGCATCCTGCGGCTGCTCATCGACCACCCCGAGCCGATCCGCCTGCCCGATCTCAGCGCGCACCCCGCGTCGTACGGCTTCCCGCCGAACCACCCGCCGATGCGCTCGTTCCTCGGGGTGCCGGTGCGCATCCGGGGCACCGTGTTCGGCAACCTCTACCTCACCGAGAAGGCCGGCGCCGCGGCCTTCACCGAGCTCGACGAGAGACTGGTGCTGGCGCTGGCGACGGCGGCCGGCTTCGTCATCGAGAACGCCCGCGCCTATCGGCTCAGCGAGCGCCGCCGCCAGGTCCTCGAGGCCGCGGCGGCGCTCGGGGTCTCGCTGCAGCCGCCCATCTCCCGGGACCGGGCGCTCTCCCAGGTCACCATCACCGCGCGGGCCGTGTCCGGGGCTGCGGCGACCGGGATCGTGCGGTACGGCGACGCGGGCGCTGAGCTGGTCACCAGCGACGGACCCGGCGCGGCCGCACTGGACGACCTGGTGCCGCGGATCGCCGCCGCCGGGGCGGAGCTGGACGGCACCATGATGGTCTCGCTGCCGCGCACCGACGGCTGCCCGGACGTGATCGTGCTGCCGCTGCGGTCCCGGCTGTCGGACCGCTGCGTGCTGGCCGCGCTCTTCGAGGACGGTCCAGGGGGTCAGGACTATGCCGAGCAGGAGCTGCTCGCCTCCTTCGCCGACCAGGCGGCGCTGGCACTCGACCGTGCGCAGGCGATCGAGGACCGCGAGGAGCTGACGCTGATCTCCGACCGCGACCGGATCGCGCGTGACCTGCACGACGTGGTGATCCAGCGACTCTTCGCCACCGGGCTGCAGCTCCAGGGCATCCGCTCGGTCGCGGTGCTGCCGGAGGTCATCGACCGGCTGGACAAGGCGGTCGACGACCTCGATCAGACGATCCGGGACATCCGCAGCACCATCTTCGAGCTGCGCGACCGCGACGGGGCCAGTCTGCGCGCCGAGGTCCGCGGCATCGTCAAGGACTACTCCCCGGTGCTCGGCTTCACGCCGTCGGTGAGGCTGGTCGGGCCGGTCGACACCGCGGTGGTGCCGGCGATCGCCGAGCAGCTCACCGCGGTGCTCCGCGAGGCGGTCTCCAACATCGCCCGGCACGCCTTCGCCGACCGGGCCGAGATCGAGATCCGGGCCGGGACGGGCGAGGTGGTGCTGACCGTCACCGACAACGGCGCCGGACTGCCCGAGGAGCGGACCGAGAGCGGGCTGCGCAACGCGCGCCGCCGGGCCAGTGGTCTGGGCGGCTCATTCGAGCTGCGCCCGGGCGAGGACGGTGGCACGGCGTTCTGCTGGTCGGTGCCGCTCTCAGAGCCGGCCGGACATGAGTGACGACCGCCGCTCCCCGAGGAACGACGGCCGTCGTGATCATCCGGCTACTTCAGGATGGGGTTGTCGTGTACCACCGGCAGCCTCTCCCAGGCCCTGCCGAGTCCCCAGACCATCCCGGCACCGGTGAGGCCGAGGACGACCATGCTCAGCGCGCCGAGGAGGTGGTCGTCGAGCACCGGGTTGGTGGCCGGAGGCAGGACGACGGTCCACATCAGCACGTACATCACCGCGCCGGCGATGGTGCCCAGCCGCATCGCGATCCCGAAGGTCAGCGCGATGCCGATGGCCAGCAGGCCGAGCATGAAGAGCCAGTTGGTCCAGGCCTGACCGGCGATGGAGTTGTAGAACTCCTTGAACGGGCCGTCGGCGCCGAACTTCAGGAAGCCGAGCGTCGGGTTGCCGCCGTTGACCCAGGCTGCGTCGCCGAACCGGTCGACGGTGCCGTCCTCGGCGCGACCGGTGGAGTACCCCAGCGCCAGCAGCTTGTCGAAGAACGCCCACAGGAACGTCAGACCGAAGGCGATGCGGAGAGCCGCGAGTGCGCGGCGTGCGTTGACGGAGAGCACGGACTCGGAGCTGTGGTCGACAGTCTCCATCCGTTGGTTGGTGACAGTCATGATGATGACCTCCTCGTGATTCCTGACATCTACGAGTGTGGTCCGGGCGGCGGGCCGCCGGTCAGAGGCAGAGGGTCCTATGGCGGGGTCGATGGTCCTGAGTGCTCGGGACCCTCACCGGATCAGTGCCCTGGTGGGTCGAGCAGCTTGGCGGCCAGCACAGCGGCCTGGGTACGTCGCTCCAGGCCGAGCTTGGACAGGATCGAGGACACGTAGTTCTTCACCGTCTTCTCGGCGAGGAACATCTGCTCGCCGATCTGCCGGTTGGTGAGGCCCTCCGCGATCAGCCCGAGCAGCTTGATCTCCTGCTCGGTGAGGTCGGCGAGCTCCGGCGCGACGGTCGGGCCGTTGCGGACCCGCTCGAGCACCCGGGCGGTGAGCGCCGGGTCGATCAACGACTGCCCCGCCGCCACCCGGCGGATCGCGTCCAGCAGGTCGGTGCCGCGGATCTCCTTGAGCACGTAGCCCGCGGCGCCGGCCATGATCGCGGCGAAGAGCGCCTCGTCATCGTCGTACGAGGTGAGGATCAGCGCCTGGATCGACGGGTCGACCGCGCGGACTGCCCGGCACACCTCAATGCCCGAGCCGTCGGGCAGCCGGCCGTCGAGCACGGCCACGTCGGGTCGCAGCGCGGGAATCCGGGCGGTGGCCTCCTGGGCGGAGCCGGACTCGCCGATCACCTCGATGTCGGGAGAGGACTCCAGCAGGGCCCGCAGGCCCTGGCGGACGACCTCGTGGTCGTCGAGCAGATACACCCGGATGCTCGCGTCCTCGGCCATGGCCTCGATTGTGCCGTACGTGCGCCGTACGGGCACGGTCGTGGGCTCGACCACACACGGTTCCTGTGACAGACGGTATGAGGCACACTGGCCCGATGAGCACCTCTGCCGGCTCCTGGGACCAACCCGAACACCTGGACGTCGTCATCATCGGCGCGGGCCTGTCCGGCATCGGTGCGGCGTGCCGCCTGCGCACCGAGCTGCCGGGCCACACCTTCGCGATCCTCGAGGCCCGCGACGCGATCGGCGGCACCTGGGACCTCTTCCGCTACCCAGGGATCCGCTCGGACTCCGACATGTACACCCTCGGCTACCCCTTCAAGCCGTGGACCAGCACGCAGTCCATCGCCGACGGCGGCACCATCCTGGAGTACATCCGCGAGACCGCGCGCGAGTACGACGTGGAGAGGAGCATCCGGTTCCACACCAAGGTGGTCGGCGCCGAGTGGTCGTCGGCCGACGCGCGCTGGACCCTGACGCTGGAGGACTCCTCGGGTCGGGGCAAGCCCACCCGGCGCACGCTGACCGCGAGCTTCCTCTACTCCTGCACCGGCTACTACGACTACGAGAGCCCCTACCGCCCCGAGCTCCCCGGCATCGAGTCGTACGCCGGCCAGGTCGTCCACCCGCAGTTCTGGCCCGAAGGCCTCGACTACGCCGGAAAGCGCGTCGTGGTGATCGGCAGCGGCGCCACGGCGGTGACGCTGGTGCCCTCGATGGCCGAGCAGGCGGCGCACGTGACCATGCTGCAGCGGACCCCGACCTGGATCGGAGTGGTGCCCAAGGAGGACAAGCTCGCCAACCGGCTGCGGACGCTCCTGCCCGGCACCGTCGCCTACCGGCTCGTGCGGGCCAAGAACGTCGCCTTCGGCCTCGGCGTCTACGAGTTCTGCCGTCGTCAGCCGGCCCGCGCCCGCAAGGTGTTCACCGGCTTCGCCGAGCGGGCGCTCAAGGACAAGGAGCTGGTCGCCGAGCACTTCACCCCGGCGTACGACCCGTGGGACCAGCGGCTCTGCGCCATCCCCGACGCCGACCTGTTCCGGGCGATCCGCAAGGGCACCGTCGAGGTGGTCACCGACCACATCGAGGAGTTCGTTCCCGAGGGGGTCCGGTTGGCGAGCGGGCGGGTGCTCGAGGCCGACATCGTGGTCACCGCGACCGGGCTCAAGCTGCTCGCTCTCGGTGGGATCAAGCCGGTGGTCGACGGCCGTGAGGTCGTGCTGGCCGAGGAGTTCGCCTGGCAGGGCACGATGATCAGCGGCCTCCCGAACCTCGCGCTCTGCATCGGCTACACCAACGCGTCCTGGAC
>CAZTHV010000003.1:13120-19758 GCA_964613165.1 uncultured Marmoricola sp. | reverse complement strand
CCTCAACAACCGGCTGCTGTGCAAGATCCTGGCGACGATGCGCGCCGACGGCGCCGACATCGTGGTGCCGGTGCCCGACCCGGGGATGCCCCGTCTGCCGCTGCTCGGCCTGCGGTCGGGCTACATCCTGCGCTCGTTGCACGAGTTCCCCAGCCAGGGTGACAAGGCGCCGTGGAAGGTGCGGCAGAGCTACCCCATCGACGCTGTCACCACCAGGCGCCACGACGTGCGCAAGACGCTGCGCTTCCTGCGCCGCGGCGAGAGCCTGCCGACGTCCGGCCGGCGGAGGGTCGCCGCCGGCGTCTGAGCGGGAGCACCGCGGACCTGCCGGCTGATCGACGGCCGCCCTCTCGCGAGGACGTGGGCGGTCCGTGCGCTCCGCGCCGGTCGGCTCAGGCGACGCCGGGCAGCCGGTAGCGCACGAACGCGGGCACCAGCAGCGCCGCGACCACCACCAGGACGACGACGAGGACGCCGCCGCCGGCGACGGTCGCCGCCGTGCCGGCCAGCGCGGCGGCGCTGCCGTGGAAGACGTCGGCGAGCCGCGGACCGCCGGCCACGACCACGATGAAGACGCCCTGGAGGCGACCACGCACCTCGTCGGAGGCCGAGGCCTGGAGCATGCTCGCCCGGAAGGCGGCCGAGGCCATGTCGGCGGCGCCGCCGAGCACCAGCATCAGCACCGCCAGCGCCAGGAAGACTCCCGGTGCGGTCGGGGCGAGCGCGACGGCGATCCCGAGGCCGACGATGGCCAGGCCCCAGACGAGGATCGAGACCACGATCACCAGGCCTTCCCGGCGTACCCGGGTGACCCAGCCGGAGAACACGCCGCCGAGCACGGCTCCGATCGGGATCGCGGCGAAGAGCAGCGCCAGCGCCGCCCCGCCCTCGGCCGACCCGCCGAAGCTCTGGTGGGCGATCTGCGGGAAGAGCGCCCGGGGCATCCCGCAGACCATCGCGATCAGGTCCACCACGAAGGACATCAGCAGCACCGGGTGGCCGCCGAGGTAGCGGAATCCGTCGATCACCGAGCGCAGCCCGGGGCTTCCGGCGATGCCGTCGATCGGCAGTCGGGGCAGCGTGATCACCGCGCCGAGGGTGGCGAAGAGGGTGATCGTGTCGGCCAGGTAGAGCCAGGAGAAGCCGACCAGCGGGATCAGTGCGCCACCGATCAGCGGCCCGGCGATCGCTCCGGCCTGGGAGACCGTCATCGACAGCGAGTTCGCCGCCGGAAGGTGCTCGGGAAGCAGCAGCTTGGGCAGGATCGCGCTCCTGGTGGGCTGGTTGATCCCGAAGAAGGCCTGCTGCACCGCGAAGAGCCCGAGCAGCAGCCACACGTCGTTCAGCCCGGCGGCGGCCTGGGCCCAGAAGAGCGCGCTGGTGACGATCAGCCCGGCGGTGGTGCCAATCAGCAGGGTGCGGCGGTCCATGACGTCGGCGAGCGCCCCGCCCCACAGGCCGAAGACGATCAGCGGGACCAGGCCGAAGACACCCGTCAGGCCGACGTACGCCGAGCTGCCGGTGATCGCGTAGATCTGCGTGGGCACGGCCACGACCGTGAGCTGGGCGCCGATGACGGTGATGATGTTGGCCTGCCACAGCCGCCGGAAGGCCGGGGTGCGCAGCGGGGTCGTGTCGGCGAACAGTGCCCGGATCTGCACCCCGGCACGCTACTCGCCACGTCGGGCGGTGGCTCGGGTGGGCTTGAACGGCGTCGCCGGCTCTGGTCGGATCGGGGTCATGCCGTCCCGGATCGGCGCGACCCTGGTCGCGCTCCTGCTGACCCTCTCCGGCTGCTCCCTCGGGGGCGACGACGACGGGGCGGAGCGGGCGGCGACGCGGCTTGCGGCCGCGCTGGAGCAGCACGACGTCGCCGGAGTGCCCTTCACCACGGACTCGGCCGCGACGGCGTACGCGGCGCTGATGGCACCGCTCGCCAAGGCGCCGACCACGGTCGGCGTCGGCACGGTGAAGGTCGACGGGGACCGGGCGACGGCGGTCCTGGAGTGGGACCTCACCCTGCGCGGTCACCACTGGAAGCACGCCACCGAGGCCAGGCTGACCCGCTCCGGTGAGACCTGGCGGACGCGCTGGTCGCCGGCTCTGGTGGAGAGCACGCTGGTCGAGGGCGAGTCGTTGCGGGTGAGTACGGTGCGTGCCGAGCGCGGCGACATCCTGGACGGTGCGGGCGAGCCGATCGTCACCTCGCGCCCGGTGCTGCGGGTCGGCATCGACAAGACCAAGGTGCCCGCCGGGCAGGTCGGCGGCGCCGCCCGGCAGCTGGCCGCGCTCGCCGGAGTGGACGCCGCGGGCTTCGCCGAGCAGGTCGAGGCGGCCGGACCGAGGGCGTTCGTGCAGGCGATCGTCTTCCGCCGCGACCAGGCCCCGACGCGGGTGATGAACGGTCTCTCCGCCATCCCGGGTGCGGTCGGTCTCTCCGACCATCTGCCGCTGGCGCCGACCCGCGAGTTCGCCGCGCCGCTGCTCGGCACCGTCGGCCCGGCGACCGCGGAGATCGTCGAGGAGAGCGACGGCCGGGTCGAGGCGGGCGACGACACCGGGCTCTCCGGACTGCAGCGCCGGTACGACGAGCAGCTGTCCGGGACTCCGGGCGTCAAGGTCAGCGCTCTCCCGGGTGAGGACGACGGCTCGGCCTCTGAGGAGTCCTCGGCCGAGAAGGCCGAGCCCCGGGTGCTCTTCGAGGTGCAGCCGGTGGCCGGGGAGCCGCTGCGGCTGAGCCTGGACACGGCCCGGCAGGCCAAGGCCGAGGAGCTGCTCGCCGGGGTGGGCCCGGCCTCGGCACTGGTGGCGATCCGCCCGTCCACCGGGGAGATCCTGGCCGCGGCGAGCGGTCCCGGGTCGAAGGGGCAGAACACCGCCAGCTACGGCCGCTACGCGCCCGGATCGACCTTCAAGGTGGTCAGCTCGCTGGCGCTGCTGCGCGCCGGGCTGACTCCGGACTCCGCGGTGCAGTGCCCGCCGGCCGTGGTGGTCAACGGCAAGCGGTTCGGCAACTACTCCGACTACCCTTCCGGCGGGCTCGGCCGGATCACCCTGCGCCAGGCGGTCGCCAACTCCTGCAACACCGCCTTCATCGGCCAGCGTGCCAAGGTCACCGGCTCGGCGCTGGCCGATGCCGCCGCGGCGCTCGGCCTCGGCGTCGATCACGACCTCGGCTTCCCGGCGTACTTCGGCCAGGTGCCCGCGCCGGCCGGTGAGACCGAGGCGGCGGCCGACCTGATCGGTCAAGGCCGGGTCACCGCATCGCCGATGGCCATGGCGGCCGTGGCCGCCAGCGTGGCCCATGGAGTCACCGTGGTCCCGTGGCTGGTGGACGGGCACACGGCCGAGGCGACCGGCGTCGCCACTCCGCTCACCGAGGCCGAGGCCGGGCAGCTGCGCGAGCTGATGCATGCCGTCGTCACCGAGGGCTCCGGCACCGCCCTGCGGTCACTGCGGCCGCCGGACGTCCTGGCCAAGACCGGCACGGCCGAGTACGGCGACGATCGCCCGCCGAAGACCCATGCCTGGATGCTCGGCGTCCAGGGCGACCTCGCTGTCGCCGTCTTCGTCGCCACCGGCCAGTCCGGCTCGGCCACCGCCGGCCCGCTCCTGGCGTCGTTCCTCCGCGCTGCCCGCTGAGCGGGTGGGGAAGACCCCACCCCGGACTGGCGGCACAGGGCCATCGTCGCGCGCCGCCCCGACGGAGGCTCCCCGTGCTGGGAGAGGGCTGGGTAGCAGCTGGTGAGCGGCCCGCTGGCGGCCGGCTAGCGCGGCTTCTCGCCCTCGGCGAGGACGGACGTGGGGAAGAGTCGGCTGTCGATGCGGACGTCGGTGATCATCACCGGGTGGTCGGTCATCCACTTGACCAGCCCGCTCTTGTCCTCGCGGTAGTTGCTGAATTGAACGTCGTGGGAGCCGAGGATCCAGTCGACCCGGTAGCCGCCGGCCACGCTGCATCCGCTGCGGCCGCCCTCGCCGCCGGCGGCAGCCTTGAGATCGCCCGGCCCGGCAACCGCACAGACATAGGACTGGGTCTCGTTCATGTCACCGGTGACGAAGACCGGGTAGCCGTCGTCCTTCAGCTGCCTGAAGAGCTCGACCTGCCGGGCCTTGGCGGCGGCCCGCCAGCGATCCTGGTTGCCGTACTGACGGGTGTTGGCCGGGTTGTGGAAGTTGGCGAAGTACGCCGTGATGCCGGTCTGCTTGTTGCGCAGCAGGATCACCGGCATGTTCCGTGGTCGGCCGCCGAAGTAGGGGATGGGGGCGGACCCGGGCTTGACCATCTCCCAGGTGTCCAGCCGCCAGGCGATCGAGTTGTCGCCGTCGAGGCCGCCGGCGTTGCCGGGGTAGAGCCCCCACTTGCCACCGGTCGCGTTGAGGAAGGTCGAGCGCTGGTTGGGCTGCAGCTCCTGGAAGCCCACCACGCTGATCCCGTTGGACGTCACGTAGTTGGCGGCCCGGGCGGTGCGTGCCGGACCGCTCGCCCGACGCGGGTTCTTGCCCTTGGCGGTCGTGTGGGAGCTGCCGAGCATGTTGAAGCTGCTCATCCGGAAGTCCAGGATGCGCGGGGCCTCCCGCCGTGGACCGGGTCGCTGGGTCAGCAGGGTGCCGGCCACGGCCCTGGCGCCGGGTGCGTCCGCCGCCGGCTGTGCGCTCGGGGCCCCGGCGGGCTGACTGGCACTGGGGGAGGCATCGGGGGAGGCCCCGGGCTCCGAGGGCGACTCGTCGCCTCCGGGCGTCAGCGGAACGGCGTCCGGGTGCGAGAGCGCCCACGGCGTGGACGTGCCGCTCACCCGGGCCGGGGCGTCCTCATGGAAGCCGGGGACGACGTCCCCGCCCATCACCACGAAGGTGAGCACCCACGCGAGCACGACCGCGCCCGCGAGTCCCAGCTTGCCGATCACCGCGCAATCCTAAGCCGGTGCCGCAATCGGCGTGGCCGGAGCGCAGAATCCCCCGCGGCCGAGCCGTCGTCCCTATGCCCTAGCTCTCCGGCATCAGGTGCAGCCAGGGGCGGCTCAGCTCGAACGCCCGGCCGCTGATCTCGGTGGGGCGGATCTCCACGACGTCGTACTTCGGCGTGGTCACCCAGGGCCGCAGCGGCAGGTTCTCGGCGCGGTGGGCCTCGTCCTCCTCCAGCCTCCGCGCGAGCCCGCGGACGACGACGCTGGTGGCGTGGTGCTCGTCGAAGGAGTCGATCTCGAAGGCGACGTCGGGGTTGAGCAGCACCCCGAGCAGCTTGCTGCCCTCGGCGGTGCGGAAGAGCAGCGTGGGCTCGTCGGCACCGGCGGGGTCCACCGCGTAGTTGACCGGGGTGATGTGCACCTCCTCGCCCAGGTGGAAGGCCAGCCGGCCGAACTCCTGGGAGCGGAGCAGCTCCCAGCACTCCTCCGTGCCGAGCACGGTGATCGACTCGTCACTCATGACGGTCACCTCCTGGGTGGTCCGACTCGCGTCTCGCCTCGAATCTAGATCGGCCTCGCGCGACACGGGCGGGTCCTTGGTCCTCAACGTCGCGCCGGGTGACCCGTGACGATGGCGCAGATCACCCGCGCGACCCATTGACCTTGACAGTCCTACTGTCAGAATGACGGTGGCGGCGACACTCGCCGCGCGCTGCACGCCCCGAGCGAGTTGGGACTTCACATGGCACAACCCGAAGCTTTCGTCTACGACGCCATCCGTACGCCCCGCGGCAAGGGCAAGAAGGATGGCTCGCTGCACGCCACCAAGCCCGTCGACCTCGTGGTCGGCCTGCTGCACGCGGTCCAGGAGCGCAACCCAGGGCTCGATCCGGCGCGCGTCGACGACGTCGTCCTCGGCGTGGTCTCGCCGATCGGCGACCAGGGCGGTGACATCGCCAAGACGGCGGCGCTCGCGGCCGGGCTGCCCGAGACCGTCGCCGGCGTCCAGCTCAACCGCTTCTGTGCCTCGGGCCTGGAGGCCGTCAACCAGGCCGCGAGCCGGGTGCGCGGCGGCTTCGAGGACCTGATCCTCGCCGGCGGCGTGGAGTCGATGTCGCGGGTGCCGATGGGCTCCGACGGCGGCGCATGGTCCTCGGACCCCGCGACCGCGTTCGAGACCTCGTTCGTGCCGCAGGGCATCGGCGCCGATCTCATCGCCACCCTGGAGGGCTGGAGCCGCCAGGACGTCGACGCGTTCGCCGCGGAGTCCCAGGCCCGTGCCGCCAAGGCCCAGGCCAACGGCTACTTCGACAGCTCGGTGGTCCCGGTCAAGGACCGCAACGGCCTGACCGTGCTGGACAAGGACGAGTTCATCCGTCCGGGCACGACGGTGGAGTCGCTGGCCGGCCTCAAGCCGTCCTTCCAGTTCCACGGCGACCTGGGCTTCGACGACGTGGCGCTGCAGAAGTACCACTGGGTGGAGAAGATCGACCACGTTCACCACGCCGGCAACAGCTCCGGCATCGTCGACGGCGCCGCCATCGTCGTCATCGGCAACGGGCAGGTCGGCAGTGACCTCGGCCTGACTCCGCGGGCGCGGATCCTCGCCACCGCCGTCTCCGGCGCCGACCCGACGATCATGCTCACCGGCCCGGCGCCGGCCAGCCGCAAGGCACTGGCCAAGGCGGGTCTCGAGGTCGGCGACATCGACCTGTTCGAGATCAACGAGGC
>CAZTHV010000003.1:11487-13110 GCA_964613165.1 uncultured Marmoricola sp. | reverse complement strand
CTCGCCGGAGATCACCAACGTCAACGGCGGCGCGATCGCGATGGGCCACCCGCTGGGCGCGACCGGCGCGATGATCCTGGGCACCCTGATCGACGAGCTGGAGCGGCGTGACCTGCGCCGTGGTCTCGCCACGCTGTGCGTCGGCGGGGGCATGGGCATCGCCACCGTCGTCGAACGAGTCTGACCCAGTCCTCCCCGGCGGTCAGGGGAGGTCGAGGCGACCTCTCCTGCCACCCCACACTCAAGGAACATCCATGACTGAATCCGCAGTGAAGTACGAGAAGGGCGCCGACGGGATCGTCGTCCTGACGCTGGACGACCCGACCGCCAGCGCCAACACCATGAACGAGCTCTACGGTCGCTCGATGGAGGAGGCGGTCGCCCGCCTGGAGGACGAGAAGGACTCCATCGCCGGCGTCGTCATCACCTCGGCCAAGAAGACCTTCTTCGCCGGCGGCAACCTCAAGGGCCTGCAGGAGATCGGGCCGGACCAGGCCCAGGAGAGCTTCGAGATGGGGCAGGCCATCAAGGCGCAGCTGCGCCGGATCGAGCGGCTCGGCGTCCCGACCGTCGCCGCCATCAACGGCGCCGCGCTCGGCGGTGGCCTGGAGATCGCGCTGGCCTTCAACCACCGGATCGCCGCGGCCGGCCGCTACGAGATCGGCCTGCCCGAGGTGACCCTCGGCCTGCTGCCCGGCGGTGGCGGCGTCACCCGCACCGTGCGCCTGCTCGGTCTGCAGAGCGCGCTGATGGACGTGCTGCTGCAGGGTCAGCGGTACAAGCCCGATGACGCGCTGGCCAAGGGCCTGGTCCACGAGGTCGTCCCGGCCGAGGAGCTCCTCGCCGCGGCGAGGAAGTGGGTGCTGGACAACAAGGACAACGACGAGGCCATGTCGCAGCCGTGGGACCGCCAGGGCTACAAGATGCCCGGCGGAACCCCTTCGAGCCCCTCGCTCGCGCAGATGCTGCCGGCGTTCCCGGCCACGTTGCGCAAGCAGCTCAAGGGCGCGCACTTCCCGGCACCCGAGGCGATCATGGCCGCGGCCGTCGAGGGTGCCCAGGTCGACTTCGACAACGCCAGCACGATCGAGTCGCGCTACTTCACCTCGCTGGTCACCGGCCAGAACGCCAAGAACATGATCCAGGCGTTCTTCTTCGACCTGCAGGCGATCAACTCCGGCTCGCTGCGCCCGGCCGGCGTGCCGAAGTTCACCGCCACCAAGGTCGGCGTCCTCGGTGCGGGGATGATGGGCGCCGGCATCGCCTACGTCTGCGCCAGGGCCGGCATGGAGGTCGTCCTCAAGGACGTCTCCGTCGAGTCGGCCGAGCGTGGCAAGGGCTACTCGGTCAAGCTCAACGAGAAGGCCGTCTCCCGGGGCCGGCTCACCGAGGAGAAGTCCGCGGAGCTGCTCGCCCGGATCACCCCGACCGACAACCCCGCCGATCTCAAGGGCTGCGACCTGGTCATCGAGGCGGTCTTCGAGGATCCCTCGCTGAAGAACCAGGTCTTCGGCGAGATCCTCGAGCACGTCAACCCCGACGCGCTGCTGTGCTCGAATACCTCGACGCTGCCGATCACCGAGCTCGCCTCGGGGGTCGACCGGCCGGCCGACTTCATCGGCC
>CAZTHV010000003.1:9039-11477 GCA_964613165.1 uncultured Marmoricola sp. | reverse complement strand
AGATGCCGCTGGTGGAGATCATCCGCGGCGAGCAGACCTCCGACGAGGCGACCGCCCGGGCGATCGACGTGGTGCAGCAGATCCGCAAGACCCCGATCGTGGTCAGCGACAGCCGGGGATTCTTCACCTCGCGGGTGATCGGCACCCAGATCAACGAGGGCATCTCGATGCTGGCCGAGGGCGTGGCCCCGATGAGCATCGAGCGGGCCACCACGATGGCCGGCTACCCGGTGGGGCCGCTGCAGATCACCGACGAGCTCAACATGGAGCTGATGTACAAGATCCGCAAGGCCGCCAAGGACGCCGTGGAGCACGGCGGCGGCACCTGGACCCCGCACCCCTCGGAGCAGGTCATCGACACGATGATCGAGATCGGCCGCTCCAGCAAGCTCAAGGGCGCCGGCTTCTACTCCTACGACGAGTCCGGCAGCCGGACCGGCCTGTGGGAGGGCCTGGCCGAGACGTTCCCGGTCGCCGAGGAGCAGATCCCCTTCGAGGACATCGCCGACCGGCAGCTGGTCGTCGAGGCGATCGAGACGGTGAAGTGCTTCGACGAGGGTGTGCTGCACTCCTCGGCCGAGGCCAACATCGGCTCGATCTTCGGCATCGGGTTCCCGCCGAGCACCGGTGGCGCGATCCAGTACATCAACGGCTTCGAGGGCAAGACCGGCCGCGGCCCCGCGGGCTTCGTCGCCCGCGCCCGGGAGCTGGCCGAGAAGTACGGCGAGCGCTTCACCCCGCCCGCCAGCCTGGTCGAGGTCGCGGAGAAGGGCGGCACCTTCCCCGCCTAACCGCCATGTCTCCGTCGAGGCGGCGCGTTCTCACTTTTCACCAGTGAATTCGCGCCGCCTCGACGAGGTTTGGGGGTTAATCTGCGACGCCTCGACGGGACGAGAGAAGATGGGCGGGTGGGCGAGGCGCGCGTGCAGATCACCGACCTGTGGGTCAGGTTCGCCTCGGTCGAGGCGGTGCGCGGCATCGACCTGACCGCGTACGCCGGGACGGCGACCGCGCTGCTGGGCCGCAACGGCGCCGGCAAGTCGACCACGATGCGGGTGCTGGCCGGGGTGATCCCGCCGAGTGGCGGGCAGGTGCTCGTCGACGGGCTCGACGTGGCCCGCGATCCGGTCGGGGTCAAGCGGCGCACGGGGTACTGCCCGGATGTCGGCGGGCTGGTGCCACGGGCGACCCCGTGGGAGCACCTGCAGCTCGCGGCCCGGCTGCGCCGGCTGGACGGCTGGGAGCCGCGGGCGCGCGATCTGCTGGAGCGCTTCGACCTGGCCGGGGTGGCGCACCGGGTGACCTCCGGCTTCAGCCACGGCATGGGCCGGCGGCTCTCGGTGGTGCTGGCCGCCTTCCACGAGCCCGGGGTGCTGCTGCTGGACGAGCCCTTCGACGGTGTCGACCCGCTCGGGGTCGAGGCCACCACCGAGGTGATCGCCGTGGCCCGCGAGCGGGGCGCCGCGGTGCTGGTCTCCACCCATCTGCGTGACCTGGCCATCGACGCCTGCGGGGAGGCGGTGGTGATGCGCGGCGGGGCTGCCGTCGCCCGGCTGGCTGCCGCCGAGCTGCACGGGGAGGTGGGCGCCGATGCCTACCGGTCGCTCCTGGCGTAGTCGGGTCCACCTGGAACCGGCCGAGATCGCCCGTGGGCTGGCCGACATCCACTCGCTGCTGCGCTTCCGCGGCTCTTCGCTCGGGCGCCGCGCCCGGCGGCGGCTGTGGATCGCGGCCGGGGTCGTGCTCGGCCTGAGTGTCGCCGCGGCCGTCGTGCCGGCGTACCTGCGCGAGCCGCTGGACGCCCGCCGGGCCGGCGACCTCGTCGCGGTCACGCCGGCGCTCTACCTGTCCTTCCTGGTGCTCGCGGCGACCAGTGCCGTGGCGGCCGGAGGCGGGCGGGAGCTGGTGCCTCGGGAGCAAGCGGTCGCGTTCCCGGTGTCGCCGGTGACCGAACACGTCGGTGCCCTGCTGCTCGCTCCGCTCAACATCGCCTGGCTGCTGCAGACCTGGACCCTGATCGGCGTCACCGCCTACATCGTCGGGCCGGACCGGCTGTGGGCGAGCATGCTGCCGGTGCTGCTCTGGATCCTCGCCGCCACCGCTGCCGGCCAGGCGATCGGCTGGACCTTCGAGGGCATCCGCCGCGGACCGGCCGGGGCGTGGCTCGCGCGCGGGGCGATCGGGCTGCTGCTCGTCGCCGCCACGGGCGTGGTGGTCACCGGACAGGCCGGCAATCTGCTCGACGCCAGTCCGACGGTGGAGGTCTATCTCGCGGTGAGTCGCGGGTCGGCGGGGCTCTGGGGTGCGTGGGCGCTCGGCGTGGCGGTCCTGGGCCTGGCGGCAGTGGCGCTGGTCCTGGTGGGGCTGGTGCCGAGCCGGTGGGCGCTGGGCCGGCCGCAGCGAGACGAGCTGCGGCTGGAGTCCGGGCACTACCGGGC
>CAZTHV010000003.1:0-9029 GCA_964613165.1 uncultured Marmoricola sp. | reverse complement strand
GGCTCGACCGGGCCTCCATGTGGCGCGCCGTGCCGCTGCGCCGCGGAGTCGCCGTGCTGGCGGTGATGCCCGGCCTGGTGGCGCTGGCCGGCGCGCTCGACTGGGACCTGATCACCATCCTGCCCGGCCTGGTCGCCTCGGGTGGAGCGCTGCTCTTCGGGGTCAACAGCTGGTGCCTGGACGGGCGTGGCGCGCTGTGGCGCGACAGCCTGCCGGGATCGCCGGCCCTGGGCTTCTACGCCAAGGTGATCGTGCTGGTGGAGGTGCTGCTCGCCGCGGCGGCGGTGACCCTGGTGCTGGCCGGGGTCCGAGCGGGTACGCCGACCGCGGCCGAGGTCGCCGCCGCGGTCGGGGCGACCCTGGTGGTGCCCGTGCAGGTCGCGGCGATCTCGCTGCGGTGGTCCATCCGGCGGCCGCACACGGTCGACCTGCGCAGTGCCCGGGCGACCCCGGCGCCGCCGGTCGTCATGGCCGGCTACAGCGCCCGCCTGGCCGTTCGGACCACGATCACCGGGCTCGTCTTCTCCTGGGCGGCACTCGCCTCGGACTGGCGAGTGCCGGCGCTTCTGGCGGTGGCGCTGCTGTGCTGGTCCGGCGTACGGCTCAGCAGGCTCGCCGAGGAGTGGGCCCTGCCACCGGTGCGCTCCCGGGTGATCGCGACCGTCGCCGCCTGAGCTCGAGACGGTGGCTCGCGGTCACTTCTTCGAGGCGGCCTTCTTGCACTGGGTGAGCGTCTTGGTGCTCTTCTCGACCAGCTTGGAGCTGTCCTCGCTCTGGACCTGGGCGGCGACGATCAGGTCATGGACGAAGGAGTCCGGCATCTTGTCCTCCAGGCAGTCCCGGAGCGCGGTCTCGTCGATCTTGGCGTCGGTCTTCGCGATCTCCTGTGCCTGACGCGCCTGGTAGTCGACGCAGCCGAGGAAGGCGTCGGCGAACTTGCCGGAGATGTCCTCGTCGAAGGTCACGCCCTCCTGGTTGAGCGTGCCCTCGGCGGTGATCATCTTGGCCTCCTCCATCTTGCTCACGCCGACGGCGGAGACGAACTTGGTGGCGAAGCAGTTGGCCTCCTTCTCGTCCAGCGCACCCGCGGCCTGCTGGCTGAAGGACTCGGCGACCGTCTTGACGACCTTCTTCTCCTTGGCACTCGTCGCGTCCTGGTCCGAGTCCCCGGAGCCACCGCAGGCGGTCATCGTCAGCAGCAGGATGACGGTCGCGAGTGCAGCGGTGGCCTTCTTCATGGGTACTCCGTCCGGGCGGGAAACAGGGCGTGTCCTCGGTGCGTCCTCTGGGCCGGTCTCGGGTGACCGGCCCCGACAGCATCACCAAGAGTGCACCATCCGCACAACCGCATGGACCCCGGTGTGGCGTGGTGAGAGTCACCACGCCGGCCGCGGCGTTCCCTCGTACTGTGCAGACATGGACTTCTCACCCTCGCCCCGCGCGGCGGAGCTGATCGGCCTGGTGGGCGACTTCGTCCGCGACGAGATCGAGCCCGCGCAGGACGCCTACCACCGCGACGTGGCCACCGCTCGCGCGGCGGGCACGTGGGCGGAGTCGCCGATCATGGGCGAGCTGCGGGCCAGGGCCCGTGCTCAGGGACTGTGGAACCTCTTCCTCCCCGCGGGTCACGACCGGCCGTGGGCGGAGAGGTACGGCACCCACGGTGGCGCCGGTCTCTCCAACGTCGACTACGCGCCGCTGGCCGAGCTGATGGGCCGGGCCACCTTCCTGGCGCCGTACGTCTTCAACTGCAACGCTCCCGACACCGGCAACATGGAGGTGCTGCTCAAGTACGGCACTCCCGAGCAGCAGGCGGCCTGGCTGGACCCGCTGCTGGACGGCCGGATCCGCTCCGGCTTCGCGATGACCGAGCCGGCGGTGGCCTCCTCCGACGCCACCAACATGGCCGCCACGGCGGTCGTCGACGGCGACGAGGTGGTCGTCAACGGGACCAAGTGGTTCACCACCGGGGTGGGGCACCCCGACTGCAGGATCCTCGTCTTCATGGGCCTGTCGGACCCCGCGGCCGACCGGCACAGCCGGCACACGATGGTGCTCGTGCCGCTCGACACCCCCGGTGTGAGCGTCGACCGGCTGCTCTCCACGATGCACGTGTACGACGAGCCGGTCGGCCACGGCGAGGTGTCCTTCACCGACGTCCGCGTGCCGGTGAGCAACATCCTGCTCGGTGAGGGCCGGGCCTTCGAGATCGCCCAGGGCCGGCTCGGTCCCGGACGGGTGCACCACTGCATGCGGCTGCTCGGCCAGGCCGAGCTCGCCCTGGAGCTGGCGATCAAGCGTGGTCTCTCGCGTACCGCCTTCGGCCGTCCGCTGGTCAAGCTCGGTGGCAACGCCGAGCGGATCGCCGACGCCCGGATCGCCATCGACCAGGCGCGGCTGCTGGTGCTCAACACCGCGTGGAAGCTCGACGTCGGCGGAGCTGCGAACGCCGCCTCGGAGGTCAGCCAGATCAAGGTGATCGTGCCCAACGTCGCTCAGCAGGTCATCGACATGGCGATGCAGCTGCACGGCGGCGGCGGTCTCACCGAGGACTTCCCGCTGGCGGCGATGTGGACCAACGCACGGGCGCTGCGGCTGGCCGACGGTCCCGACGAGGTGCATCGCGGTGTGGTCGCCCGGCTCGAGATCGGCAAGCACCTCCGTTGACGGGCTCGGCACGGGTCCTGGTCACCGGAGGCGCCTCCGGGCTGGGCGCCTCCCTGGTCGCCGCCTGCCGCGCGCGGGGCGACCGCGTGCTCTCCTGCGACCTCGCCTACGACCGGGACGCGCCCGGCGACGTCCTCCACCTGGACGTGCGCTCCGAGGAGGACTGGGCTGCCGCGGCCGCCTGGGTGGAGGAGCACTGGGGCGGGCTGGACGTGCTGGTCAACAATGCCGGCGTCGCCGGCGGTGGCCGGCTCGACGTGGCCGGCCTGGACGAGTGGCAATGGATCCTCGACATCAACCTGCTCGGCGTGGTCCGCGGCACCCGAGCGTTCGTGCCCATGTTCAAGCGTCGGCGATCCGGGCGGATCGTCAACGTCGCCTCACTGGCCGGGCTCGTGCACCCCGCCGGGATGGCCTCCTACAACGCGGTCAAGGCCGCCGTCGTGGCGCTGACCGAGACCACCGGGCACGAGCTGGCCGAGTACGGCGTCACCGCGCACGTGGTCTGCCCGTCGTACTTCCGCACCGGGCTGGTCGACGCGATGCGCGGCACGGACACGGCCGTCGGCGAGATCATCGGCACGCTGGTGGCCAATGCGCCGCTGGGGCCCGACGAGATCGCCGCGGAGCTCCTCGCCGCCGTGGATCGCGGCGAGGAGCTGATCCTCCCGGACGACGCCGCGCGGGCGGCGTACCGGCTCAAGACCACCGACCGGGCGGCGTACGACGAGACGATGCGCCGCCAGGCGACCCGGCTCAATGCGACGAGTGACGGGAGCGAGCGATGACCGAGATCGAGGGCGCGAGCGCGGTCCGCGACGAGGACTCCTTCGACGTCGAGGCGGTGCGCGCCTGGCTCGCCGGCGAGGGCTGCGCGCTCACCGGTGAGATCGAGGTCCGTCAGTTCGGCGGCGGTGCCTCCAACCTGACCTACTCCCTGCGCTCCGACGGGTCGGACCTGATCCTGCGCCGCCCACCCGCCGGTCAGAAGGCCAAGGGCGCCCACGACATGGGCCGGGAGTACCGGATCCAGGCCGGGCTGGCCGAGGTCTTCCCGCTGGTGCCGGAGATGGTCGCCCACTGCGCCGACGAGTCGGTGATCGGCTCGGAGTTCTATGTCATGCGGCGCATCGACGGCCTCATCCCGCGCCGCGACCTGCCGGCGGGCGTCTCGCTGGACGCGGACGAGGCCCGGCGCCTGTGCACCAACGCGCTGGACGTGCTGATCCAGTTGCACGACATCGATGTCGCCGCGACGCCACTCGCCTCGATGGACAAGGGCGCGGGGTACGTCGCCCGCCAGGTCGGCGGCTGGTCCGCCCGCTTCCGCAACGCGCGCACGCCGGACGTGGAGGCCCGGGAGCAGATCGAACGCAGCGAGAGCGTGATGGCCTGGCTGGACGAGCACCAGCCCGCCGATGTCGCGCACTGCCTGATCCACAACGACTTCCGCTTCGACAACCTGGTGCTCTCCCGCGAGGACCCGACCCGGCCGATCGGCGTGCTGGACTGGGAGATGGCGACCGTCGGCGACCCGCTGATGGACCTCGGCGGCACCCTGGCCTACTGGGTCGGCGACGACGATGACGAGTTCTTCCGGCAGTTTCGCCGGCAGCCGACGAACCTGCCGGGCATGCTCACCCGCGAGGAGGTGGTCGCCTACTACTGCGCGGCCCGCCGCATCGACGTGGACGCGGATCGCTGGCGGTTCTATGAGGTGTTCGGCCTCTTCCGGCTCGCGGTGATCGCCCAGCAGATCTACTACCGCTACCACCACCGGCAGACCTCCAACGAGGCCTACGCGGTCTTCGGCCCCGCGGCGCGGTACCTCGAGGGCCGCTGTCTCGCGATCATCGAGGCCGGAGGCACGTCCTGATGGGTCAGATCCTCCTCGTCCGGCACGGCCAGGCCTCCTGGGCAGCCGCGGACTACGACGTGCTCTCCCCGGTCGGTCACGAGCAGGGCCGCCTCCTCGGCGCCGCTCTGGTCGCCCGCGGCGTCCGGCCCGACCTGGTGATCTCCGGCAGCATGCGCCGCCACCGCGAGACCACCGCCAACGTGCTGGAGGGGCTGGGCGCGACCGTCGAGGTGACCGAGGACGCCGGCTGGGACGAGTACGACCACGTCGCGATGCTGGCCAAGGTTCCGCGTGAGTCGGCCGGGGAGCGGCCGACTGCCGCGGAGTTCCAGTCCTGGATCGAGCTGGCGACCGCTCGGTGGACCAGCGGCGAGTTCGACGAGGAGTACGCCGAGACCTTCGCCGCCTTCGCCGGACGGGTCCGTGCCGGCCTCGACCGCGCCGTCGCCGCCGGCTCGGGGATCACGTTGGTCGTCACCTCCGGCGGCCCGATCGCCTGGGTCGCCGCCTCCCTTCTCGGCGGCGGCATCCCTGGCTCCGTCCCGATCTGGGCCCGCCTCAACGTCGTCTGCGCCAACACCGGCGTCACCAAGCTGATCGCCGGCCGCCGCGGCGTCACCCTGGTGGGCTTCAACGAGCACACCCACCTCGAGAGCGTCCCCGGCGCCCTCACCTACCGCTAGACGATCAGGCCCCTACTCGATCAATGCAGCCAGGTCGAGGGGCACGGTGCCGTAGTCGCCGACCACCACCTCGCCGGTGGGTCGCTGGTCGTCGAGCTCGAGGAGCAGGTCCCAGCCGCCGCCGTTGTTGGGCATCACGGTGAGGATCCGTTGTCGATGTCCAGGACCCAGTACTGGCCGACGCCTGCCTGGGCGTACTCGGGCGACTTGCGGAACAGATCCTCGGTCCGGGTGCTGGGGAGAGCACCTCGACCAGCAGGATCGGCGTCTGCTCGTAGAAGACGACGTCCTCCCGCTCGGCGTACACCGCGACGTCGGGGACGCGGGCCCGGGTACCGGCGAGGTAGCCGGACTCGGCGACGATGTCGAGGCTCGGATCGAGAGAGTCCTTGAGCGCCCGGAGCAACTCGTACTGTGCTCTCTGTTGTGTCCACTGCGGGGCGGCGGGTTCACGATGACCTCGCCGTCGACGTACTCCACGCGGCCACCCTCGGGCAGCCGCAGGTACTCCTCCCAGGACATCCGCAGCCGCTTGGCCCGCTCCGTCTCGACCACCTCCGCCACCATGACACCTCCTGTGGGGTGAGCTCGTTCTCCATCATGGCAGCAGACCGGATCATGGCAGCAGACCGGCGAGGGCGGGAGGGGCCGGCAAACGACTGTCACAGGCCGACGAGCGTCGCCCATACTGGCCGCCATGAGGAAGACGATCCTGATCACCGGGGCCAGCGGCGGGCTCGGCGCGGAGATGGCGCGGCAGCTCGCGGCGCGCGGGCACGACCTGGCGCTCTGCGCGCGGCGTATCGAGCGGCTGGAGGAGCTGAAGGCGGAGATCGCGTCGGCGCAACCCGGTCGCCGAGTGGAGGTGCGTGCGCTCGACGTCACCGACGACGACCGGGTCTTCGAGGTGTTCGGCGCCTTCCGGGAGGACTTCGACACGATCGACCGGGTGATCGTCAACGCCGGGCTCGGCAAGGGCGCACCGGTGGGCACCGGGCGGTACGCCGCCAACCGGCAGACCGCGATGACCAACTTCGTCGCCGCGCTGGCGCAGACCGAGGCCGCCATGGAGATCTTCCGCGACCAGAACGCCGGCCACCTGGTGATGATCAGCTCGATGTCCGCGATGCGCGGCATGCCCAGGAACCTCACGACGTACGCCGCCACCAAGGCCGGTGTCGCCCATCTGGCCGAGGGTCTGCGCGCGGAGCTCTACGGCAGCCCGATCAAGGTGACCGTGCTCTACCCCGGCTACATCCGCTCGGAGATGAACGACAGAGCCGCCCAGAAGACGCCGATGATGACCGACACCGAGACCGGCGTCCGCGCGATGGTCGAGGCGATCGAGAAGGAGAAGGACTCCGCCTGCGTGCCGGCGTGGCCCTGGGCGCCGATGTCGGTGCTGATGAGACACGCCCCGATGCCGTTGTACCGCAAGCTGATCTGATGGCGAGCCGAGCGTCCGGGGCTCAGGCCAGGAACTGGTCCAGCAGCCCGGGCACGGTCTCGGCGGCCAGTGCGACGCCCGTCTCCACGGGGATGTCGATCGCGGAGTAGGCCTGGTGTCCGGCGGCGGTGGTCGCGGTCAGGGTCATTACCCCGGCACGCCGCTGGAAGAAGGACTGGTCGAGGTTCCAGCCGATGATCCCGTCGCGCTGCAGGGCGTCGCGCCGCCCGCTGAGGGACCCCGAGCGGACGACCAGGTAGCCCTCGGTGAGGGCATGGCCGAGGCCGGCGTACCGGTCGCGTGCCAGCAGCACCCCGGCGACCAGCGGCAGCGCGCCGAAGAGGACGACCCAGCCGGCGGGCGCGTCCAGTGACAGCCCGACGGCGACGAAGCCGGCGGCGACGACGGCCGCCGGCACGAGCGCCCGGGTGTAGCGGCGACGCCGGGCGACGGGGCCGTGCGACATCAGCGGTGTGGCCAGCGGGAGATCGCCCCCGACCACCGCGGTGCCGACGGCGTCGACCACCTCCCGCGGCGCCGGCGGAACCAGCGGCGCGGTGCCGCCCGCCTTGCGGGCCAGGCCGGTGACGATCGCGCCGAGCCGCCCGCCACCGGCCAGTCGCAGCCCGAGCGGCTCGTGCACCTCCAACCCGCGCAGCCGGTCGACGTCGATGCTGGTCTCCCGCGTGGTGAACAGCCCGCGGCGCACGTGGAAGGTCCGGCCGCGCCGGTCGTGGGTCAGGGTGAAGCCCCAGTTGGCCACCACGTAGCCGGCGATCGAGAGCACCGAGACGACCAGGACGAAGGCGACGATCGCACCGGGCACGAGCACCACCACGGGCAGGGATCCGACCCGGTCGTCGAGGTGGGCACGGGACGCCCACCGCGCCACCGCGTCGCCGAGGAACTGGCTGGAGGCGGCCAGGCCGGCCACGGCGATCACCAGGCCCGAGGTGGTCAACGGTGCGAACCGGACCCAGGCCGGGTCCAGCCGCATCAGCACCTCCTCGGCGGCCGGCAGGTCGTCGGGGACTCCGACGTCGTCCGCGGCCACGTGCTCGTGCCGGCTCCGGTGCAGCAGCGCGTGTCGCAGTCGCCGGGCCTCCTCGGTGCCCAGGGAGTCGAGCACCAGTCGGTCGTCGGAGCTGCCCGTGCCGACCTCCACCTTGGACAGCACGAGGAGCCGGCGGATCGGCGAGGAGGTCAGCTCGACGGTGCGGACGCGGTCCAGCGGCGCGGTGAGCACCCTCCGGCTGAGCAGGCCGCGACGCAGCTCGATCTGGTCGCCGGTGATCCGGAAGCTGGTGATCACGAACCGGTAGAGCCCCAGCGCGATCGGCACCGCGACGCCGAGGTAGTGCCAGGGGTTGTCGCCGTTGCCGCCACCGAGCACGAAGACGCCGATCACGAACGGCAGGAAGCGAATCAGCTCGTTGACCGGGTGCACCAGCAGCATCCGCGGGTCGAGCCGGCGCCAGTCCGCGTCGCGGGCCAGCTCGACCCTTTCGGCCTCGGGCGGCGCGGGCTGCTCGACCGGCGGTTCGCTCACGTGGCGTCACCCGGCTCGGCCGCCGTGCGCCGGGTCAGGTCGTCGACCAGCCGCTGCGCCACCGGCAGGTCGAGCCCCTCGATGCGCAGCGGGCCCGCCGCCGACGCCGTGGTCACGGTGACCTGGGCGAGGCCGGCGAGCCTCGCCACGGGTCCTTGCTCCAGGTCGACGGTCTGCACCCGGGACATCGGCGCGATCCGGCGCTCCCGGGCGAGCCAGCCGCGCTGGGTGTAGACGGCCGTCTCGGTGCTCTCCCACCGGTGCACCTGGTAGCGGTAGACCGGCATGGCCACGACGTAGCCGATCGCCACCACGGCGTACGTCGGCCAGGCCCACCAGGGCACGTCGAGCCAGACCAGGTCGGCCACCACGCCGGCGACGGCGACCACCGCGACGAAGGCGAGGGCGCCGGCGGCCCACAGCCAGGGCGCGCGGACCGAGACCCGCTCGCTGGGGTCGCGCAGTGTGGGGGAGGCAGGCATGCGCCCAGCCTAGAGAGCAGACCCGCCGCGGCCGCCCGGGACGGGGTTAGGCTTGAGCCATGAGCGGACGTGTCGTGCACTTCGAGATCCCCTTCGACGACGGCGACCGGGCCCGAGCCTTCTACCGGGAGGCGTTCGGCTGGTCCATCGACGAGATCCCCGAGATGCACTACTCGATCGTGCAGACCGGGCCCGTGGGCGAGGACGGCTTCCCGACGGAGATCGGCTACATCGGCGGCGGCATGCTCAAGCGGGAGTCGCCCACCGACCGTCCGGTGGTCACGATCGAGGTCGCCGACATCGACGAGACGCTGGCGACGATCGAGTCCCTCGGCGGGATGGG
>CAZTHV010000002.1:37601-43475 GCA_964613165.1 uncultured Marmoricola sp. | reverse complement strand
CAGGGTGGTCGTCGGGCATTCCGGGGACACCGTCGAGCTGGACTATCTGCGGGCCTTGATGGACCAGGGCGCCACGATCGCCAGTGATCGATTCGGGCTCTACATGAGGGAGCGGCCCTCGCTGGAGGAACGGCTCGACGTCGTCGCCACGCTGGTCGCCGAGGGATACGCGGATCGGATCACCTTGAGCCAGGACTCGCACTGCTACGCGGACTTCTCCGACATCGAGGGCAGCGCCTTCAGTCGCGAGGTGTATCCGCAGTGGGTGCACACCCACGTCAGCGACGACATCCTCCCGGCCTTGCGGGATCGTGGGGTGGCGGACGGGCACCTGCATCAGATGATGGTCGACAACCCGCGCCGGCTGTTCGAACGGCAGGGCGGCTACTGACCGGCGCCTCGCCAGGCGTAGGTCAGTCCTTCCCGATGGAGTCCCATTCAGTTGCGGGATTCTAGATAAATATCGCTAATCCGTTGACTTCGCGATAGCCGGGATCCTAGTCTTCAGGCGCACCGCGACGGTGTGAGTCGATTGACGAAGGAGCCCGTGCATGGGGACCTACGACGTGATCGTGGTCGGCGGCGGCCTTGCGGGATTGACGGCAGCCAGGGACCTGCGAGGGGCCGGTCGGTCGGTGCTGGTCCTGGAGGCTCGGGACCGCCTCGGCGGCCGCACCTGGTACCGCCCGTTCGCCGACACCGACCGGCCGATCGAGCTGGGTGGCACCTGGTTCGCAGAGGAGGCGCAGCTCAACATCGCCGAGGAGATCCAGCGCTACTCGCTTCCCACGATCCTGAGCCCGGCAGGACGCGAGCTGCGCAGCTCCTTCGGGGGCACGCTGTTCACCGGCGAGGACTTCCCGGTCCCGGCTGCGGCGCGACCCGAGCTGGACAGGGCGATGCGGTTCCTCGTCCAGGAGTCCCGGCGGGTGAGCTTCGGACGCGACTTGGACGACCCCGGCCTGCGTGACCTCGACGTGCCGTTCAGCGAATTCGTCGCGTCGCTGTGGTCGACACCGGTCGTCGGCGACTATCTCGCGATGTGGGTGGGGTTCGCCTTCGGCTGTCTCCCCGAGGAGGTGTCGGCCCTGCACGCGCTGACCTGGGTCGCGGGCTACGGGAACGAGACGTGGGTGCTCGACGACGCGCCGGCCAGCAAGTTCGGCGATGGAACCTCCAGCCTGGTGAGGGCACTCGCAGAGGACGGCGAAGCCGATATCGAGCTCGGCACTCCGGTGGCCCGGATCGCCGAGGAGGCAGGTGCTGCCGTGGTCACCACTCGGTCGGGGGAGACGCACACTGCGCGAGCCGCCGTCCTCGCGACGCCGCTCAACACCTGGGCGGATATCGATCTGCCGGGGTTGTCGGCCGCGAAGTCCCGGGTCGCTGCGAAGGGCCAGGCCGGTCATGGGGTGAAGATCTGGGCGCTGACCCGTGACATCCCCGAGTACCTGATCGGATCGGGATGGGGCGGCGCCTTGAACTGGGTCTCGGAGCAGTCGCACTTCGACGACGGGCGCCTCATGGTGGGCATCGGCGCGGACGCGAGCAGGCTGGACCCGCTCGACCGCGGCCAGGTCGAGGCCGCCATCCGAGAGTTCGCACCCGGCGCGGAGGTGGTCAAGTGCGATGGGTACGACTGGACCGGCGATCCCTACGCCAAGGGAACCTGGGCGGCGTACCGCCCGGGTCAGCTGTCCAGCTCGTACACGTCGCTGGTCGAGCCGGATGGTGCTCAGGGGCTGCTGTTCTACGCGGGGTCGGATGTCGCGCGTGGGTGGGCCGGATTCATGGACGGCGCGATCGAGAGCGGCAAGCTGGCTGCGACGCTGGTCTCCGCACGGCTCGACGCCGGGTCGTAGTCGATGGCTGAGCAGCTCGCCGGAAGGGTCGCCATCGTCACCGGTGGTGGACGCGGCATCGGCTTCCATATCGCTCGCGCGCTGGCCGCCGAGGGTGCGCGGGTGATGATCGCGGACCTGGGCACTCACCTCGACGGCACCGGCCACGACGAGACCGTGGGGCTCGAGGCGACGGCAGCCATCGTCGATGACGGCGGCGAGTGTGCCTTCGTGCCGACTGACGTGTCGGATCCCGAGTCCGCCGAGCGCCTCGTCGGCGCGACCGTCGAACGGTTTGGCGGCCTCGACGTACTGGTCAACGCGGCGGGCAACCTGCGTCCGGGCAGCCTGGCCGAGATGACTGCCGAGGATCTCCGGGTCACGCTCGATGTCCACGTCGGCGGCACCGCGAACACGATGCGGGCGGCGCAGGCCCACTGGGGCTCGAGGTCGGGCTCAGGACGTCGCGTGATCAACCTCTCCTCCGAGTCGGGACTCTACGGAGACGGACCCTATGCGGCGTACGGCGCTGCGAAGGCGGGAGTGATCGCTCTGACGCTCGGTGCCGTCGATGAGCTCGCCGCGGTGGGAGCGACCACGCACGTGTTCATTCCGCAGGCGGCAACCCGCATGACGGAGAGCATTCCCGCGGACCTGCTGGACGCCGCGGACACCGACAAGTGGTCTCCTGGCGGCGAGTTCGATGCCCGCAACACGGCCCCCGCGGCGCTGTACCTCGCCGGGCCGGACTCGGACTGGCTGTCCGGGAGGATCGTCGGGGGCTGGGGCCACGAGGTGCACGTGTACTCGATGCCGGCACGTGAGCGGTCCTTGCAGGGGGACCGGCCTTGGGACTTGGCCACCCTTCGCGCGCGGATGCCGGAGGTCTTGGGTCCGTGACCGACCTGCCGGCGCGAGCCCGCGTCGTCATTGTGGGCGGCGGCATCGTGGGATGCAGCATCGCCTATCACCTCACCCTGCGCGGTGTGACCGACGTCGTGCTGTTGGAGCGCGATCGCCTGACCAGCGGGACGACCTGGCACGCTGCCGGCCTGATCGGTCAGCTACGGGCCACCCACAACCTGACCCGGCTCGCGAAGTACACCGCCGAGCTGCTGGCCGGCCTGGCCGACGAGACCGGTCAGGCCACCGGGTTCCAGCAGCGAGGGTCGGTCAGTGTGGCGGCGAACGCGGAGCGCTTCGAGGAGCTCAAGCGCCAGGCGTCGATGGCCCGGGTGTTCGGCCTGCCGGTCGAGGTCATCTCCCCCCGGGAGGTGGGCGAGATGGTTCCGCAGGCCCACATCGCCGATCTGGTCGGCGGCATCTTCCTGCCCGGCGACGGGGTGGCGAACCCGGTGGACACCACGCAGGCGCTGGCCAAGGGAGCCCGGATGCGCGGCGCGATCGTGTGCGAGCAGGTCCGGGTCGATCGGGTGATCACCGACGGACTCCGCGCCACCGGCGTCGAGTACACGGCCGGGGACGAGCGCGGGCAACTCGATGCCGAGGTGGTGGTCAACGCGACCGGCATGTGGGCCAGAGAGCTCGGCGGCGCCGTCGGCGCGGTGGTTCCGCTGCACGCCGCGGAGCATCACTATGTCGTGACCGAGCCGGTGGACTCGGTCTCTGTCGCCATGCCTGTCCTGCGTGACCAGGACAACTACACCTACTTCAAGGCCGAAGCCGGCAAGCTGCTGGTCGGATGGTTCGAACCGGCAGCCAAGCCGTGGGGCGCTGTCGGACCCGGCCGGACCGGGGGCATCCCCGACGCCTTCTCGTTCGGGAGCCTGCCTCCGGACTACGAGCACATCGAGCCGCTGTTGGCCGCGGCGACGTGCCGGATGCCGATGCTGGAGGGCGTCGGCATCCAGCTCTTCTTCAACGGCCCGGAATCCTTCACGCCCGACGGGCGGTATCTGCTCGGGGAGTCACCGGACGTCCCGGGACTCTTCATGGCATGCGGTTTCAACTCGATCGGGATCCAGTCGGCGGGAGGCGCGGGGAAGGTCCTCGCGGACTGGATCGTCGACGGCCACCCGCCGATGGATCTGTGGGATGTCGACGTGCGGCGGATGATGCCGTTCCAACGCAACGAGCGCTACCTACGCGAGCGCACGACCGAGACCTTGGGCCTGCTCTATGCCATGCACTGGCCGTTCCGACAGCCGGAGTCGGCGCGCGGGGTGCGGCGCACGGCGTTGCACGACAGGCTCGCCGCCCGTGGCGCGTGCTTCGGTGAGACCGCTGGATGGGAGCGGGCGAACTGGTACGCACCGGCTGGCACTCCGGCCGGCTATCACTACAGCTACGGTCGGCAGAGCTGGTTCGAGCACGCGGCAGCCGAGCATCGCGCCGTGCGTGAGAACGTCGGGCTGTTCGACCTCTCCTCGTTCGGCAAGTTCCTGGTCCAGGGCCCGGATGCCGAAGCCGTGCTGAACCGGATCTGCGCCAACGACCTCGCCTGCGCGGTGGGTGATGTGGTGTACACGCAGTGGCTCAACGAGCGGGGCACGATCGAGGCCGACGTGACGGTCACCCGAGAGGCCCCGGATCGCTACCTCGTGGTGTCCGCCGCGGCATGCCAGGTGCGCGATCACGCGTGGCTGCGTGGGCACGTTCCGACGGCCGCGCGATGCACCGTGACCGATGTGACGTCGGGGCTCGCCACCTTGGCGGTGATGGGCCCGCACTCGCGAGAGCTCTTGATGAGGCTGACCGTGGACGATCTGAGCGGTGCCGCCTTCCCATACCGGACATCGCGCCTCATCGACCTCGGCTATGCCCGGGTGCGCGCGAGCCGGATCAGCTACGTGGGAGAGCTCGGCTGGGAGCTCTATGTCCCCACCGAGTTCGCGCCGTCGCTCTTCGACGAGCTGGTTGCCGCGGGCGAGGCTGACGACCTGCGGCTCTGCGGCTATCACGCTCAGGACTCGCTGCGGATGGAGAAGGGGTTCCGGCACTGGGGCCACGACGTGTCCCCCGACGACTCACCCCTCGAGGCTGGGCTCGGGTTCGCGGTCGCGTGGGACAAGCCGGGCGGCTTCCTGGGCCGGGAGGCACTCCTGCGGCAGCGTGAGGAAGGCCCGCGGCGTCGCATGGTGCAGTTCCAGCTCGTCGACGAGACCAAGCTGATCTACCACAACGAGCCGATCTGGCGCGATGGGGAGCTGGTCGGCCGGATCACGTCCGGAGCGTTCTGCCCGACCGTCGGAGGTCCGGTCGGTCTTGGCTATGTCTCGCCTCCGGCCGGGACGGAGGCGAGGTCGGTGTTGGACGGGGAGTACGAGATCGAGGTCGCCTGCGAGCGGATCCCGGCACGAGCCACCCTGCGTCCGCTCTACGACCCGCGCGCGGAGCGGATGAGGAATTGACCGAGTACATCCTCACGCTCACCTGCGCCGACTCGCCGGGGATCGTCAACGGCGTGACTTCCGGCTTGCTCGCTGCCGGATCGAACATCCTGGAGCAATCGCAGTACACCGAACCGGACCTCGGCCAGTTCTTCTTGCGCACCCGCTTCGAGACACGGGAGTCCGATCCCGGTGTGGTGCGCGAAGCGGTGGCCTCCGCGGTGGCGCGATTCGAGCCGACGATGTCGTTGCGCCCGTCCCAGAGGCTGCGCCGGGCGCTGGTGATGGTCAGTCGGCTCGACCACTGCCTGCTCGACCTGCTCTATCGCCGCGAGATCGGTGACCTGGCCGTCGAGATCCCGCTGATCGTCTCCAACCATGCTGAGCTCGCCCCGGTGGCCCAACGCCATGGCATCGCCTTCGAGCACGTCCCGGTGAGCCCCGCCTCGAAGCCGGAGGCGGAAGCGCGTCTGCTCGAGCTGATCGCCGAGCACGACGTCGACGTGGTGGTGCTGGCTCGCTACATGCAAGTACTCAGCGCCCCGCTGTGCTCCCGCCTTCAGGGCAGGGTGGTGAACATCCACCACTCGTTCCTGCCGGGCTTCAAGGGGGCTCGGCCGTACCACCAGGCCTATCGGCGCGGCGTGAAGATGATCGGGGCGACGGCTCACCTGGTGACGGCG
>CAZTHV010000002.1:0-37591 GCA_964613165.1 uncultured Marmoricola sp. | reverse complement strand
ACCTGGACGAAGGACCCATCATCGAGCAGGACGTACGCCGGGTGACTCATGCGTGCTCCCCGGAGGAGCTGGTCGCGATCGGCCGTGACATCGAGCGCCGCGTCCTCTCCGAGGCGGTGCGCCTCATCGCCGAGGACCGGGTCCTGCTGGCCGGGCAGCGCACCGTCGTGTTCGACCGATGACTCGGCCGCGGCCACACCTCGTGATAATCTCGGGTATTCAGTAAGATTGCGATATCTAGGCGGATTGCCGGGCGACGTAGACACCACCCAGTGAGAGGCAAGTCCTGTGAGAACAGCCACCGTCGGTGGTCGCATGAAGGTCCTGGCCGGCTCTGACCGGCTCATCGATGTCGAGCGCGCCAGCCGCGGCCGGTTCCCAGCTGATCCGGCCGGGGTCTTCGACCGCTGGGACGAGTTCCGCCGCTGGGCGGAGACCGCGCCGACCGACGAGATCGAGGTCGTCGAGCGAAGCAGGTACGGTGCGCCGGCGCCGTCGCCTCGTCAGGTGTTCGCGGTGGGCCTCAACTACGCCGCGCACGCCGATGAGGCCGGCGCGGGGTCACCCGCCGCGCCGCAGATATTCACCAAGTTCCCGTCCTCCCTCACCGGCCCGTTCGCCGATCTCGAGCTCCCCGAGGGAGACGTGGACTGGGAGGTCGAGCTGGTCGTGGTCATCGGTCGTACGGCGCGGGAGACTTCGCAGGACCGGGCGTGGGAGCACGTCGCCGGGCTGACCGTGGGGCAGGACTTCTCCGAGCGGCGAAGCCAGCTGGTGGGTGCCCATCCCCAGTACTCCTTGGCGAAGTCTCATCCCGGGTTCTCGCCCACCGGCCCGGTGTTGGTGACTCCGGACGAGTTCGACGACCCCTCGGACGTGGCGATCGAGTGTCTCGTCAACGGGGAGACCATGCAGCGTGCCCGCACCTCCCAGCTGACCTTCGGGGTGGCCGAGCTGATCGCGCACCTCTCGGCCGTCTGCACGCTGTATCCGGGGGACCTGCTGTTCACGGGGACCCCGTCGGGTGTCGGCCTGGCGCGGACCCCGCCCCGGTTCTTGGCACCCGGAGACACCGTCTCGTCCCGGGCCGAAGGCATCGGAGAGATCCATCAGGTGTGCCATGCCCGATCGCACGAGCGGCCGGAGGTACCCGATGCGTCCGGTGCACGTGTCCCAGGCCGGTGCTGACATGGCCGCGGACGTCGTCATCGTGGGTGCTGACGTCAAGACCATGGATCCGGCCAAGCCGGCCGCCACCGCGGTGGCGATTCGCGACGGCCGGTTTCTGGCCGTGGGGGACGAGGCGAGCGTGCTGTCCCATCGCGGTGAGGAAACCGAGGTGATCGACTGCGGTGGCGCGGTCATCACACCGGGCTTCGTCGACGGGCACTGTCACTTCGAGATGACCTGCCGCTCCACGGAGCTCGAGCTGAGTGTCCAGGTGCCGCCCTACCGGTCGTTGCGCGAGGTCGCCGAGGCGATCCGCGCGGCCCTCGCAGCCGACCGCGGTGACGGCTGGGTGATCTGCCGCTCGTCGTTCGGCATGCACGAGAAGGTCGAGGAGGGACGGCTGTTCCTCCGTGAGGAGCTCGATGCGCTCTGCCCGGACCGGCCCGTTGTCGTCTATGCGAGCCTGCACGTCGCGTCGCTCAACACCGAAGCCCTGAAGCGGCTCGCGTTGTGGGAGCCCGGCACGAGCCATCCCGATCACGGTGTGATCCACCGAGACGATGCGGGCCGGCCGACCGGCGTGGTCACAGAGGTGTTCCTGCTGATCCCCGATCACGCCCGGCCGGACGAGCTGGAGCACGCCTTGCGCCGGCAATCCCGAGCACTGTTCAGTGCCGCGGGGACGACGACGGTCCACACGATGCCGGAGTCCGTGGCACAGGTCGACGTCGTGCGCGAGCTGCATCGCACCGGTGACCTCTCGGTACGAGAGCGCTGGTATGCCATCTGTCCTGCCGTGGCGTCGTTGCAGGAGATCATCGCGCTGTCCCGGACCGAGCCGATCGGGGACCGATTCCGGTTCGGGGGCGTCAAGGTGTTCGTCAACGGCTGTGGCCACGACGGTCTCGGCCAGCAGCTTGAGGACGCGAAATGGACCCAGCGGGAGCTCGACGCCTTCGTGGTGGCCGCGGACCAAGCGGGACTGCAGGTCTGGATGCACGCGCTGACCCCTCACGGAGTCCGCATGGCGGCGCAGGCGATCGGTCGGGTCAATGCGGCTGGTCGCGGCCTGAGACACCGCATCGAGCATGGCGCGGACTTCATCGCGATGGACGACGTGGAGCTGGTGGCGCGATCCGGGGCGCTCTTGGTGACGACTCCACAGTTCGTGCGGAGCATGACCGACGCGACGGCGAGCTCGTTCGCCCCGTTGCGTGCGATCGAGGCAGCCGGCATCCGGCTCGTCGGAGCGACCGATAGCACCGGCACTGTGCCCGAGAGCGTGTCGGTGCTCGGCAACATCGGGACGGCGGTCACCCGCCTTTCGTCGACGGGCCGGCAGGTCGGTGCCGAGCACGCGTTGAGCGTGAGCTCGGCGTTCGGCCTGTTCACCACCGGGGCCAGCTTCGGGGCATTCGAGGAGCACGAGAAGGGGATGATCCGGGCCGGCTTCCTGGCTGATCTGTCCGTGCTCTCCGCGGATCCGTGGCGGGTCCCTCCCGAGGAGATAGCCGCGATCGAAGTGACCCGGACCTATCTGGGCGGCGACGTCGTGTACGAGGCGGGGCGCTGATGGCCGTCGAGAAGCTGCCGAGCGGGCCTCTTGCCGGTGACGGCAGCGGGCCCCCAGCGCACCAGTTCCTGCCGCCGATGTCGTCGGGATGGACCGGGATCGCCCTGATGGAGTGGGAGATCCGCGGCGAGGCGTGGACCGACCAGCATCCGTTCGACGAGATCAACTACGTGCTTGAGGGAGAGCTGTCGGTGACCAGCGACGGCATCACCGTGGTGGCCGGTCCGGGGGAGGCCGTTCGGGTGTCGGCAGGAAGCGTGGGCCGGTACTGGACCTCCGGCTATGCGCGATCGCTGGGGATCTATCTGCCGAATCCGGACGGTCGGGAGTCGGCCTATCTGGGGTACGAGCGCCTCGATGACGGCCAGGCCGACGGGGTCGTCGCCGATCCGTGACCGGTTGCGCTCAGTCCTTGTCCGTCACCGGATTGATGAAGACGGTGGCGTGGTTTCCGCCGTCGATGACGAGGTTCTGCCCGGTGGTGTAGCCGGCGTCGACGGAGGCGAGGTAGGCGAACGCGGCGGCGATCTCCTCCGGCCTGCCCAGCCGCCACATCGGCACCAATGGGTAGTGCGCCCGGGCCGCCTCCATCGCCGCATCGCTGCCGAGCAGCTCCCGCGAGAGCGGGGTGTCGAGGGGGCCTGGGCTCACACAATTGACCCGGATTCCGTGCCGCACCAGCTCGATGGCCATCGTCTGGACCAGATTGATGATCCCGGCCTTGGACACGCCGTAGTGGGCGTCCCCCTCGGAGGCCCCCATCCCCGAGATCGAGGCTGTGTACAGGATCACGCCGCCGTTGCCGGCGGCGACCATCGCCCTCGCCGCGATCTGCCCGAGGACGAACGATGCGGTCAGGTTGACGTCGATGACCCGCTGCCACTCTGCGTCGGTCATCTCCAGGAACGGAGCGTCGCCGTCGGCGCCGGCGTTGCTGACGAGCACATCGAACCTTCCGGCCGCGCCCGTGACCTCGTCGACAGCCTCCTGGCATCGTGCTCGGGAGGTCACGTCGCCGGGGAGCGAGATCGGAGTCGCGCCCAGCTCGGCCACCAGCGACGCCGTGGCCGCGAGGCCCGCGGGATCACGGTCGTAGAGGCCGATGGTGCTCGCCCCCTCCTCGGCGAAGCGCACGGCCGTGGCCTGCCCCACCCCGCTCCCGGCGCCGGTGACGAGAGCGGCGATGCCGTGGAGGCGATCGAGGTGTCGATGGGTCTGCATGGAATCCCCTGTTGAGGTCGGTGGTCGGTTCAACGGATGAGGTCGTGGTACGACGTGGCCAGTCTCGCGACTCCCTCTGACAGGAGGTCGTCGTCGGCCGCCAGGGTGATCCGCACGAAGCCTTCGCCCCTGCCGCCGAAGGCCACGCCGGGTACCGTGCCCACCGCATGGGTCCGGAGCAGCTCCAGGGCGAAGGTCCACGAGTCCATCCCGGTCTCCCGGATGTCGACCATCACGAAGAACCCACCGCTCGGCATCTCGTACGGCACTCGGGCAGCGTCCAGCGTCGCCGCGACCGCCAGCCGGCGCCGTCCGTACGCGGCGACCATGTCGCCGACACAGGTCTGCGGTCCGCGCAGTGCGGCGAGCGCAGCGTGCTGGGAGATCGTGGACGCGCAGGAGACGACCGGCTCTTGATGCAGGCTCAGCTGTCGTACGAACTCCGCCGGTCCGGTGACGTAGCCCACCCGCCAGCCCGTCATCGCGTAGGTCTTGGAGAAGCTGAAGACGGTGAGCACCCGATCGGCAGCACCCAGGCTGGCGAGCGACACACCGGCACCGTCGAAGACGAGCTCGTCGTACGCTTCGTCGGAAAGCACCCACAGATCGTGGCGTTCGGCCACCTCGAGCACGCGCTTGAGATTGTCTTCCGACTCCACCGAGCCGGTCGGGTTGCCCGGTGAGTTCACCAGGATCGCCTTCGTGCGAGAGGTGACGGCCTCCGCCAGCTCGGCCGCGTCCAGTGCCCAACCCGTCTCCGGGTGGAGAGGGTACGGCACGGCGGTCCCGCCGAGCGCGTGCACGATCGCGGCGTAGTTGGACCAACCAGGATCCGGGACGAGAACCTCGTCGCCGGGGCCGACGAGCAACAGGAGCGTGGTGTAGAGCCCGCCGCAGGCGCCTGTGGTGATGCACACCTCGTCGGCCGTCGGTGTGAAGCCGTTGACGCGACGGACCTTCTCGGCCGCTTCCTGTCGCAGCTCGGCGATGCCTCCCCCAGGCGCATAGCCCGTCGCGCCGGCATGGGCCGCGCGCGCGGCCTCGTCGATGATATGCGCCGGCGTGGTGAAGTTCGGATCGCCGTTGACCAGCATGATGGGAGAGGCGACGTCTCGGGCGTGCTCCAGCATCCGGCGGATTCCGGAGTGTGGGGTGTTGCGCAGCCACTCGCGCAGCTCGGGCACGTCAGGCCTCGATCGAGGCGGTGAGCGGGCCACCGTCGTCGAACGGCGTCAGGCTCCGGGAGAGGGCCAGGCCCCCTCGGTCGAGCGTCGCCCATGCCGCGTCGTGGAGAGCCGGCTCCGCGGCTCCTGACACCGATCGGACCAGCGCGACCATCTCGTCCATGCGACCTCCTCGCTGATCGTGACTGGCCGGGAGCAACCGTGTGGAAGCGCCGACCCGGCCGTGGCCGGTAGCGGTGAAGGTAGTCGAAAAATTGCGATGTGTCGAGATAATCTCGCAATATCTCAGAAATTGCTCGTCGAGCTACTGATCCAGATGCGCCTCGGTGATCAGGCCGGTGGTCAGCTCGATGTGCTGCCGCAGCTCGGTGACCGCGCCCTTGACATCGCGGGACAGCACCAGGTCGCGAATCCGCCGATGGTTGTCGTCGTGCTGCGCCTCGGTCATCGCGCGAGGGCGGTCCGACCAGCGGCGATAGACCTCGCCGGCGTCGCGCAACGACGCGGCGAGGCCGATCAGACGCTGGTTCTCGCAGCCCTCGAGGATCGCGAGATGGAAACGCGTGTGGGCTGCCGCCCAGTCGTCGTTGATGGTGCCGTTCTCATTGCGCATGGGGGTCCGGCTGAGTACGTGGTGGGCCGTGAGCACCGAGGTCTCCCACTCCATCGAGCCCTCGGTGAGCGAACGCCGCAGCACCAGGGTCTCGATGGTCACCGCGGCGTCGGTGAGTTGGCGGAGGTCCGTCATGTCGACGGAGACGACCCGGACCCCCTGTTGCGGCACCGCGACCGCCAGCCCCTGGCCGACCAGTCGCGGGAGCGCCTCGCGGATGACGCCGCTGCTGACGCCGTACTCCCGGCTCAGGGCTTGGACCCGCAGTCGCGTGCCCGGAGCGAGTCGACCATTGAGGATGTCCAGTCGCAGTCGTTGGAAGGCGTCGTCGGTCCGGCTGGAGGGGGTGCGTTCGGCCGGCCTGCCGCCCGAGGCTTCAATGCTCATGCGCGTAAGTAGAGCGACTCCGGCAGACGCGGTCAATTCGCGAGAATCAGGATGATCTCCGTAGGAAGGCCGGGAAGGTCACCGCGCAGCCCTAGACCGGCCAGAATCTCGCAATTCACTTGACTTCGCGCATCAGGGTCCCGACGATGAGACCGGCCGGATGGGTACGCCGGGACACGGGTCGCCGGATCGCGCCGGCTGATGAGGGGACGCCGCCTGATGACCAGTCCGGAACGACCACACGCTCCTGCCGGCCTGAGGCGGACGGCCGAGCCGGTGCCGTCCGCGGACCCCACCGGAGTCCGTTCCGAGGTCGCCGACTTGCTGAGCACGTTGATCCGGATCGACACCACCAGCGGCGTGCGAGCCGAGCGGCCAGCCGCCGAGTGGGTGGCGGCCCGTCTGGACGAGGCGGGGATCCAGGCGCAGATCATCGAGGCGGCACCGGGCCGTGCGTCCGTGGTCTGCCGGGTCGAGGGCATGGATCCCGGGCTGCCACCGCTGCTCGTGCACGGCCACCTCGATGTCGTGCCTGCCGTCGCGTCGGAATGGACGGTGCATCCGTTCAGCGGGGAGATCCGTGACGGCTTCGTCTGGGGACGCGGCGCGGTGGACATGAAGAACATGGACGCGATGATCCTCACCGTCCTGAAGCGCTGGGCCCGGGAGGGCAGGCGTCCACGGCGCGATCTGGTGGTCGCCTTCGTCGCCGATGAGGAGTCCGGTGGTCAGCAGGGCTCTCACCACCTGGTCCGGGAGCACCCCGGCCTCCTGGCCGATTGCCGGGAGGCGATCGGCGAGGTGGGCGGCTTCAGCCTCACCCTGCGTGACGACGCGCGGCTCTATCTCCTGCAGACCGCCGAGAAGGGTGTGTCCTGGCTGCGGATGCGCGCGACCGGAGTGGCTGGACACGGTTCGATGGTGCACGCCGACAACGCTGTCGTCGATCTTGCCGAGGCAGTGACCCGGATCGGGCGCCACCGGTTCCGGTCCGAGGTGCGGCCTGAGGTCGCGGCCCTGGTCGAGGCGATCGGTGAGCTGCTCGGGTCCGACCTGGACCCCGCCGATCCCGAGGGCTGGCTGCCCGCTCTGGGCGGGATGTCCAGGATGATCGAGGCCTCGATGCGGGACACCGTCAACCCGACGGCCCTGGCTGCGGGCTACCAGCCGAATGTGATCCCGTCCGAGGCCAGCGCGACGTTGGACGCACGCTTCCTTCCCGGTCACGGCGAGGAGCTGCTCGACCGGATCAGGGAGCTTGCCGGCGCCGGCATGGAGCTCACGGAGACGGTGGCTGGGCCTGCCGTCGAGACCACCTTCGACGGCGCCCTCGTCGACGCGATGGCAGCGGCGCTGCGGGCCGAGGACCCCGACGGGCGGGCCGTTCCGTACCTGCTCAGCGGAGGGACGGACGCGAAGGCCTTCCACTCGCTGGGCATCCGCTGCTTCGGGTTCGTCCCGCTGCGACTACCGCCGGAGCTGGACTTCCCGGCGCTGTTCCACGGCGTGGACGAGCGGGTGCCGGTCGAGTCCCTGGAGTTCGGCGTGCGAGTGCTCGACCGGTTGCTCAGCGACTATTGACCGGGAACTGGGACAGAGATGCCCACACGGCCCCGATCACCGGGCCGATCACCGGGCCGATCACCGGGCCGATCACCGGGCCGATCACCGGGCCCCGGCCGCGGAGGACGCGTCCGGAGGTGGCCCGACCGACTGGCGACGGACTATCCGTGGCTCGGGATCGCGCACGGTCAGCTGCCAGTTCTCGTCGTCGCCCTGGAGACGGTGGTGCAACAGGCGCACGGCCTGCCTGCCCAGCTCCTCCAGTGGCATGGCGACAGTGGTCAGCGGCGGCGACAGGTACGCCGCGATCGGGGCATCGTGGAATGCGGTGATGGACAGATCGGCCGGGATCCGCAGACCGGCTCCGGAGGCCGCCGCGATTGCGCCGATGGCGGTGGCAAGGCTGGCGGAAGCGACCGCGGTGGGGCGATTGCGGCGGGAGAGAGCCTTCGTCATGCCGGCGTGGCCGCCGGCTTCGTCGAAGGTCGTGTGGATGACAGCGCCGCGGCGGGCCGTGACCCCGGCTTCGCGCAGCGCCCGGCGGAAGCCCGCGACCCGGCGGCGGGAGGTGTCGATGTTCTCCGGCCCGGCCAGGCAGACGACCTCCTCGTGACCGTGCTGCAGCAGCTCGGTGGTGCACAGGTACATCCCCAGCTCGTCGTCCTCGGTCACGCTGGGTGCCTTGGTCCCGATCCGGCGGTTGAGCAGCACGCAGTTGTGAAAGCTGTCGACCAGGTCGTCGGCGATCTCGTCAGCGACCGTCCCGCTGGCGATCAGCAGCCCGTCGACACGTCCCTCCAGCACGAGCTTGCGCACGGCGTTGCTGGCCTGGCCCAGCTCCGAGGCCTCGGCGATGACCAGCACATACCCGAGCTCTGCCGCGGCCTCGGTGGCTCCCCTGATCACGTCACGGAACACCGTGCTGGAGGCGCTGGGGATGAGCAGCCCCAGCGTGGAGGTACGCCGGATGGCGAGGCTGCGTGCCAATGCGTTGGGCACGTAGCCGAGTCGAGCGGCGGCGTCGCGGATGCGGACCCTGGTCGGCTCGGAGACATGGGCGCCCGGGTCGTTGCGCAGCACCCGCGAGACCGTCGACCGATCGACTTTGGCCTCTGCGGCCACCTCGGCGAGGGTCACCCCGGCCCGCAAACGCGGAGGCTTGGCGGAGGCGGACACAGGTCGATCGTAGATCACCTCCGCCGCGCCTCCGTGGTGTCCCGGCGAGCGACCGGCCGGCCTGCTCGCCCGGCGACGGATCGCCCTTGCCGAGGGGTTGATCAAACCGTGCGATTCACTTAGATTTGCGTGACTACGGAAAAATCTCGATAAATTCTGGAAATGAGCAGGCTCGACCTCTTGACCAAAGACAAGCGCTTGTCTAGCGTTCATGCAAGCGCCAGACCTAGGAGGTAACGAATGACTGATGGAGGACGTGAACTGGAGCGTCAGCTGCGTGAGCTCGCTGCTGTCGGCGCTTCCCGACGATCCTTTCTCCGGAGTGCTGCCGTCTTGGGGGTGAGCGCTTCCTTCGCCTCGACCTTCCTCGCCGCGTGCGCATCGGACACGGCCGGCGGCGACGATGCCGATGCGGGGCAGCCCCGGTCCGGCGGAACTCTGCGGGAGGGGTACGACCGAGACCTCACCGCTCCCGATCCGGTGCAGAACGCCTGGGCCGACCCGACCTTCAATGCCTTCTATGAGGGACTGGTGGTCCGCAATCCCGAGGGCGCGCCGGTGCCGATGCTGGCCAGTGCCTTCGCCAGCGGTGCCGCGGGCTGGACCTTCACCCTGCGTGAAGACCTCACGTTCCACTCGGGCGCGCCGGTGACCCCGGAGGTCGTGATCACCGACTTCAAGCTGTTCGCCAGCCCGGACTCCGGTCAGAACTTCCCCTGGTGGGCGCCGATCAAGAAGATCGACAACGACGGCCAGGAGATCACCTGTCACACCGAGGGCGACTACCGCGCCTTCCAGGAGACGATCACCACCGAGTACGCCTACATCCTCAACCCGGCTGCTCGCGAGAAGGCCGGTGCCCAGTACGGCGCGTCCGTGATCGACGGGACCGGACCGTTCAAGCTGGACTCGTTCTCTCCGCAGGGCTGCCAGGCCTCGCGATGGGAGGAGTATCCCGGAACCGTGACGCCGTTCTTCGAGAACAAGGGCAAGGCCCACCTCGACGGGATCAGCTGGATCCCGATCACCGAGGCCTCGCAACGGGCCAATGAGCTCGAGGCAGGGAATGTCGACGCGGTGAAGAACCCTCCCCCGCAGGACGTCGAGCGCCTCAAGGCCAACTCGGACCTGGTGGTCGTGGAGTTCCAAGAGCTGTCCAACTTCTTCCTCAGCGTCAACCTCGGGGACACCAAGCTCGGCTTCGACGACATCCGGGTCCGACAGGCCATCTCGGCGGCCATCGACCGGCAGGCACTGGTCGACTCGATCTACCTCGGTCATGCTGCGCCGACCTACGGACCGGTCCCGCCCGGCTTCAAGTGGTACAACGCCGCCGTGGAGCCGATGAACGCGTTCGATCTCGACAAGGCCGGCCGATTGCTCGACGAGGCCGGGTGGGTCAAGGGCTCGGACGGGGTGCGCGCCAAGGGTGGCACCAAGCTCTCCTTCAGGACCCTCCAGATGGCCGACTCCACCGAGGAGAAGGTCATGCAGGCGGTCGTGGAGATGTTGAAGGAGGTCGGCATCGACATGAAGGTGGAGGCGCTCGAAGGCGCCGCCTTCTTCCCCAAGATGACCAACACCCTGACCTCGTACGCCTTCAAGTGGCTCTGGTCCGGCGTGGTCGATGTGTCGGCGCTCTTCGTCCAGTTCTATCAGCCGGAACGCGCTGATGCCGCGACTCGGACCTTGGCGGCCTACCAGCCCTGGACGAGCGCGTCGACCGAGGAGGAGCTGCAGGATGCGGCCCAGCAGTACCAGGCCACGTTCGCCGAGCAGCTCCCGTTGATCCCGTTGGTCACGCCGAACACGATCTGGGCGTCCAACAAGAAGGTGGTCGGGTGGACCCCGAACCAGGCGAACCTCTACCCCTTCTACAACGACGTCTGGCTCTCAGCCTGATCTGAGCAGCCTCGCCTCCGCCGGCCTCATCTACTGCTCGGACAGCGACGACGGGAGAACATCAAACCAGTGCGTTACGTACTACGGCGCGTGGCCTACGCGGTGCTCGTGCTCTTCCTCGCTTCCGTGGTGACGTTCTTCTCGCTGCGGGTGACTCCGGGCGACGTCGTGGCCAGCATCGTCAACCCGGCCACGACGCCGCCGGAGGTGGTCGAGCAGATCAAGGACGAGCTTGGCTTGAACCTCCCGCTGTGGCAGCAGTACTGGAACTACATCACCGGCGTCTTCACCGGAGATCTGGGCATCTCGCTGGTGACGAAGCTGCCTGTCTCGACGGTCATCTCCAACTCAGCCTGGTACACGATGGTGCTGGCCGCGGCGGCGTTCGTCGTCGCCTTCGGCGCGGGCATCCCGGCCGGGGTCGTGGCCGCGCTGAAGCAGGGCAGCTGGTTCGACAAGGTCACCCTGGCCGTGGCCAGTTTCTTCCTGGCGATTCCCAACTTCGTCCTGGCGCTGCTGGCCGTGCTCATCTTCGGGCTGCAGCTGCGATGGCTGCCGGTGTCGGGAGCCGCTTCGTTCAGCAACCTCATCCTGCCGGCGCTCGTGCTCGCGGCAGAGCCGTGCGCGCTCACCGTCCGAGTGAGCCGGACCGCGGTGCTGGAGCAGCTCTCGGCCGACTACACCAGAACGCTTGCCGCCCGCGGTGTACGCCGCCGGAGAATTCACTGGGTGCACGCGTTGCGCAACGCCCTCTCGCCGATCATCTCGCTGGGGTCGATCCAGGTCCGTACTCTGCTCGGCTACGCGCTGATCGTCGAGGTGATCTTCCGCTGGCCGGGACTGGGGACTCAGCTGGTCAACGGGATCTTGAACCGTGACTACCCGGTGGCGCAGACGCTGGCGCTGCTCCTGGCGGCCGTGGTGATCATCACCAGCGCCGCCGCCGACCTGGTCTATCGCTGGGCCGATCCCCGTGTCCGGATCTCAGGATCGGAGGCGTCATGAGCGAGCCACGGGTGACCGCCGCAGCCGAAGGTGCGGTCTACGCCGTCGTCGGCAGCGGCCGGCGCCGGCGTGGACTCAACCGGTTCGTGCTCATCGGGCTCGTGGTGTACGGGCTGATCGGACTGGTTGGCCTGGCCGTTCTCGTCGTGCCCGGTCTCGGGCATCTGGTGACGGATCAGGATCTGAGGGCCACGCTGCAACCGCCGCTGTCACCGGGTCACCCGCTCGGCACCGACAGCCTCGGGCGGGACATGATGTGGCGTCTGATCGCCGGGCTCGGGGTGTCGGTCTTCGTCGGTGTCGGGGTAGCGGCGATCTCCATCGCGTTGGGTCTCGTGCTGGGCGTGTTCGGCGGCTTCTTCGGCCGCGCGGCGGCGACGGCGACCGCGCTGGTGGTCGATGTGACCTGGGCCTTTCCGGCGATTCTGCTCGCCATCGTCTTCGCGGGCATTCTTGGTCCGGGTCTGCTCGCTGTGATCCTGGCGCTCGCGCTCACCGGATGGGCCAGCTTCGCGGTCATCGTCCGCGGCGAGATGCTGTCCTTGCGCGAGCGCGACTTCGTCGCCGCGGCGCGGGTCCTGGGAGTGTCCAGGGTGCGGATCAGCTTGACCCACCTGTTGCTCAGCCTGTTGCCGGTCACCGTGGTGATGAGCGTCTTCTTTGTGTCCACCTCGATCGTGGCCGAGGCCGGGCTCTCGTTCCTCGGTCTGGGCGCTCAGCCGCCGATGCCCAGCCTGGGAGTGATTCTGGCCGAAGGACGCGACTACCTCAGTGTCAGCTGGTGGCCGGTCGTGCTCGCCGGCGCGGCGCTCACTGTCCTGGTGCTCCTGATGAACGCGCTGGCCGATGAGCTGCGCGACCGGTTCGACCCGCGTCAGGGAGTGGAGCGATGACGGGCCCGACGTACTCGACCGGTCTTGCCGTCACCATGGAGGGCGTCGAGATCGCCACCCGCTCTCGTGGCGGTCTGCTCCCGCTGGTCACCGACGTCAGCCTCTCGGTCGGCGAGAGCGAGATCGTGGGTCTTGTCGGGGAGAGCGGCTCGGGCAAGAGCATCACCGCACTGGCCACGTTGGGGCTGCTTCCGCCCGGCGTCGAGGTGACCGCCGGCAGCATCTCGGTCGACGGCGTTCTGGTGACCGAGATGACCGACGAGCAGCTACGGACGCTGCGCGGCCCGACCATCGGCATGGTCTTCCAGGACCCGATGACCACCCTCGACCCGTGCTTCCGGATCGGGCGCCAGATGATCGAGGCGATCACCCAGCACGAGGACGTGCCGAGGTCGATAGCGCGGCGCCGCTCGATCGACCTTCTCGGGCATGTCGGCATCCCCGAGCCCGACCGGTGCTTCGAGTCGTACTCGCACGAGCTGTCGGGCGGTCTGCGCCAGCGGGTGATGATCGCGACCGCGCTCCTGCTGGAGCCGAAGATCCTGGTGGCCGATGAGCCGACCACGGCTCTCGACGTGACCACGCAGGCGAGCATCCTCGCGTTGGTGCGCCGGCTACGCGACGAGCTGGAGATGAGCGTGCTGTGGATCTCCCACGACCTCGCGGTCGTCGCCCAGCTCGCGGACCGCGTGGCGGTCATGTACGCCGGCGAGATCGTCGAGTCCGCTGCAACGGCCTCGTTGTTCGCCGATCCGCGGCACCACTACACCAAGGGCCTGCTCGACTGCGCGCTTCACGCTCCCCGAGGTGAGCGGTTCGCATTCATCGACGGGGTCGTCCCCGAGCCGTCGGACTGGCCTGCGGGTTGCCGGTTCCAGACGCGCTGCGGGAGCGCCGACTCTGTCTGTGCCCGGCATCCGGAGCTGGCGCACCCCGCCGACAGGCAGGTGCGGTGTCACCACCCGCGAGGCGAAGGGGACCGGCGATGACCGCGGAAGTCCTGGTGAACGACCTGACCAAGGTATTCCGGTCAAGGACCGGCAACGATCACACGGCAGTCGACCACGTCGGCTTCGATGTCGAGCAGGGGGAGTCCTTCGGCATCGTCGGGGAGAGCGGGAGCGGCAAGACGACGGTGTCCCGCATGCTGCTGCGGTTGGTGCGCCCCACCTCGGGAACCGCTTCCATCGCGGGGATCGACATCTGGGATTGCTCCCGTGCGCAGCGGCGTCAGTTGCCCGGGATCGTCCAAGTCGTATTCCAGGATCCGTACTCCTCGATGAACCCCCGGATGACCATCGAGCGCATCCTGCTCGAAGGGGTCCGGAGCGAGGTGCCAAGACGCGGCCGTCGTGCCGAGGCCGAGCGGTTGCTCGAGTTGGTCGGCCTCCCGGCACGCTACGCGGGACTCCGCCCCTACCAGCTCTCCGGCGGCCAGCGTCAGCGGGTGGCCATCGCTCGTGCGCTGGCGGTCAACCCGCGAGTGCTGATCGCCGACGAGCCGGTGAGCGCCCTCGACGTCTCCATGCGTGGTCAGATCCTGAACCTGATCGCCGATCTCCGGTCTCGCCTGGGTCTCACAGTGCTGCTGATCAGCCACGACCTGGGTGTGGTGCGGCAGTTCTGCGACCGGATCATCGTCATGTCGAACGGACAGATCGTCGAACGGGGCGACCCGGAGCGGATCCTGGCCGAACCCGCTCACGAGTACACCCGGCGCCTGGTGGCGTCGATGCCCACGCTGGAGGCATCGTGACCGCGACCCGGGCCGTCGAGCTGAGCGTGGCCGGCGCAGCCGTCTTCGGTGAGCTCACCCAGGTCGAGGGCGCGCCCGGGACGGTGCTGCTGCTCCACGACCAAGGTGGAGATCTCGACTCGGTCCGCCCCTTCGCCCGGGCGCTCGGCACGCTGCTGCTCGACACCTTGCTGGTCGACCTTCCCGGGCACGGCTTGAGCGGAGGCAGCTGGTCGGCAGATGCCGGTGGTGCCGTGCGCCAGGCGCTCGATCTGGCGGCTCGGCCGGGGCGCCCGGTCGGCGTGGTTGCGGTCGGCGCCGCCTGCGCGCTGCTCCTGCAGCAGAGTGCCGCGTCGGTCGCCGCGGTCGCTCTGGTGTCCCCGAGGCTGACCACAGCGCAGTTGCTCGCGGCCGAGCCCTGGCGGTCGGTGCCCCACGTCGCGTTCGGAGACCCGTGCGACCTGCCCGTCGAGGCCAGCCTGCAGGAGCTGGGTCGGTGGACGCGGGCATGGTGCATGCGGGTCAACGTCCACCGACACGAGGTGTCCGGCCTGAGCAGGCCCACACCCCACATGACCCATGCCAGCGCGGCCTTCATCGCCGAGCAGATCGCCTACCTGTCACATCCCAGGGCAGAGGTGGCGCGAGCGGAGCGACGCCGGCCCGACCGCCCTGTCATCGCAGGAGAGAGCTGACCCATGACGACACCCTCGAACACGCAGAGTCCGGTGGCGCTGGACGGCCTGTACCGGACGATGCTGCTCATCAGGCGAGCGGAGGAGCGGCTCGCCAGTGCGCACGCGAGCGGACTGATCGCCGGCTCGATACACCTGTGCATCGGGCAGGAGGCGATACCGGCCGGTGCCGTGGCAGCTCTCAGCGCGGACGACCCGGTGATCGCGACGTACCGCGGACATGGATGGGTGCTCGCCCGAGGCGCCGATCTGGTGCGCTTCTTCGCCGAGATCCTCGGTCGTGCGGCCGGTCTCAACGGTGGCCGGGCCGGCTCGGCGTACCTGTCCGACATCGAGCACCGCTTCTACGGCGAGAACTCCATCGTGGGTGCCGGCGTGCCGATCGCTCTCGGCCTGGGCATCGCCTGCCAGCGGCGGCATGACGGCAGTGTTCCGCTGGTCTCGATCGGGGACGGTGCGATGAACCAGGGCAACGTCCACGAGGCCCTGAACATGGCGTCGGTCCTTCGCGTTCCACTACTGGTCGTCGTCGAGAACAACGGCTATGCCGAGATGACGCCGTCGGCGACGCTGACGGCGGTGCCGGCGGCTAGGCGAGCGGCCGCGTACGGGATCGACGGCGTCGAGGTCGACGGCAACGACCCGGTTGCCCTGCACCAGGTCCTTGCGCAGGCACGAAGCGCCGCTCTGACCACGAACCGACCGGTGCTGGTCGAGGCACACACGCATCGGCTGTCCGGGCACTACTCCGGCGATGCGCAGGCATACCGTCCTGCCGGCGAGCTCGCCCAGAGGCGAGAGTCCGACCCCCTTCCCCGGGCCGCCGCGCTGCTCGGTGGGGAGCGTGCCGCGCAGCTCGACGACCAGGTCGGCCGAGAGGTCGCGGCCGCGTTCGACGAGGCGCTGTCCATGCCACTGCCGGAGCCGGAGGAGGCCCACTCCCATGTCTACCTCAGCTGAGCCGCTCGAGCTCTCCTACATCCGGGCGGTCAACCGGGCCCTGGCCGACTCGCTGGACGCTCGTTCCGAGGTGATCGTCTTCGGGGAGGACGTGGCGATCCCGAACGGTCCGTTCGGTGCCACCAAAGGTCTGCACCAGCGCTTCGGGGATCGTGTCTTCGACACCCCGATCTCCGAGTCCGCGATGGTCGGCGCCGCATTGGGCGCCGCGATGGGCGGGCTGCGACCGGTCGTCGAGATCATGTACGGCGACTTCCTCCTGGTCGCGATGGATCAGATCGTCAACCAGGTGGCGAACACCCGCTATCTGTCCTGCGGGCGCCTCGGAGCGCCGCTGGTGATCCGTACCCAGCAGGGTCATACGCCGGGCGCCTGTGCTCAGCACAGCCAGACGCTGGAGGCCTTCTTCGCGCACGTGCCGGGGCTGCGCGTCGGTGTGCCGAGTACCCCGGCCGATGCCTACTCGATGCTGCGTCTGGCGGTCGACCTCGACGATCCGGTCGTACTGTTCGAGTCGCGCCGGCTCTATCCGCACAAGGGCCACGTGGACACGAGCGAGAAGGACGCCGGCCTGGGGCGAGCCAAGGTGATCACCACCGGCACCGATGTCACGGTCGTGACGTGGGGGACCGGGCGGATGCTGGCCGAGGAGGCGCTGGAGGGCCACCAGGCCTCCGCCGAGCTCATCGACCTCCGCTGGATCTCGCCCTGGGACAGTGACGTGGTCCTCGAGTCGGCTCGGCGCACGAGCCGGCTGCTGGTGATCCACGAGGCCAACACGACGGGTGGCTTCGGCGCCGAGGTGGTGAGCACCGTCGCCGAGCACCTGGGTCCACGGCTGCGAGGCTCGGCGCGCGTCGGTCTGCTCGAGACCCCGGTTCCCGCTGCTCCACCGCTCGCAGAAGCGGTGCTGCCCAACCATGCACGGGTCCTCCGTGCGCTCGACTCACTCCTGGAGGTGTGACCACGCATGACATGTAGACGGCTGGTAGGGAAGACGGCACTGATCACCGGCGGAGCCAGTGGTGTGGGTCGAGCGACCGCACATCGGTTCGGCTCCGAGGGAGCGGCGAACATCGTCCTGATGGACATCAACGAGCAGGCGCTGCCGGTGGTGGCCGAGGAGGTGCGGCAGAGCTCGGGAGCCACCGTGGTGACGGTCCTGGGGAGTGTTGCCGACGACGACGACTGCGAGGCTGCTGTCGACCGAGCGGTCGAGGTGGGTGGCGCTCTCGACGTCCTGGTCAGCAATGCGCCGGCGCATTCGGCCGCGCCGTTCCTGGAGCTCGACCGCTCCGAATGGGACCGCACCATCACGGTCATGCTGCGCGGGGGCTTCGTGCTAGGGCAGGCCGCCGCACGCGCGATGGTCGCCAAGAAGACCCCTGGAAGCATCTTGTTCACCTCGTCGGTGTCTGCGCTGGGCGCGTCGATCCAGTACGCCCACTACGGCGCGGCCAAGGCGGGGCTGGTCAACCTCGTGCAGACGATGGCGATCGAATTGGTCACCGAGGGGATCCGGGTCAACGCGGTCAGTCCGGGTCCGCTGGACACTCCACAGTCGCGGGACGTGCTCGGCTCCGACGAGGCGATGGAGGCCGCTCGCCGACACTGGCCGCTGGTTCCCATGAACCGGCTGGGCAAGCCCGAGGAGATCGCCGCGACGTTCGCCTTCCTCGCCTCGGACGACGCGGCCTACATCACCGGGCAGAACATCATCGTCGACGGTGGCCTTCGCGCCCATTCCTACTCGATCCCAGAGGAGCTGACCGCCAAGTGAAGATCAACGAGCACCTGTACGTCGTCGGTGGCGGCGACTACGGCTACAACCTGTCCAATCGGCTCGACTCCAACGTCTTCGTCCTGGACACCGGCGACGAGCTGTGGATGATCGACGCCGGGTTCGACGGCGGTGACCGGGTCCTGGACAACATCCGGGGAGACGGCTTGGACCCGAGCAAGATCACCCGATTGTTCGTCACGCACTACCACGCCGATCACGCCGGCGCCCTCGCACATGTGCGAGAGGCGTTGGACGACCATCTTCAGATAGCGATCAGCCAGGACGCGGCCGAGGCAGTCCGGACCGCGGACGAAGACGTGATCGGCCTGCGATGGGCGAAGTCGTTCAACTTCTATCCACCGGAGTTCGAGTGGAAGCCGTGCGAGATCGACGTCGAGCTGCAGCACAGCCAGTCCTTCTCGGTCGGTGACTTCGAGCTCACCGCGATCGACACCAGGGGACACTGCCACGGGCACATGAACTTCCTGGTGACCGGCGGTGGTCGCAGCTATCTCTTCAGCGGCGACCATGTGTTCTGGGGCGGCAAGATCATCCTCCAGAACGTCGCCGACTCCAGCGTCCAGGACTACGCCGCCTCGATGAACCGGCTGCTGGAGTACGACTTCCAGGCGCTGATGCCCGGCCATCTCAACTTCTCCCTGGAGAACGGGCGGCGACATGTCCAGCAGGCGGCTGACCAGTTCAACCGCATCGGCCTCCCCCCGAGCCTCCTCTAGGTGAGCGGAGCGAGAGTTCCGGTGACATTGACCGCCCTGGCCGGCGCCTCGGGTGGGCAGGCTACGGCGGAGCTGGGCGAGTGGGCGATCAGCCCGACGGTGGTGCTGCTGCCGACGGGAGACATCGCCGAAGGCGTGGACGTCGTCGTCCGTGGCCGGCACATCCACGACGTCGTGGCCAGAGGCGATCACTCGGTGCATCCGGACCGGGTGGTCGCCGTACCGGACTCGACACTGCTTCCCGGACTGATCGACTCCCACGCACATCTGACCTTCTCCGGCGGCGCGGACTTGGTCGACCGCCTGGTCCAGGACTCGGCGTCGGTGCAGATGGCCCAGGCAGCCGGCAATGCCCAGCGAGCTCTCGCCCATGGGGTGACGACCGTCATGGACTGCGGTGGCACGCCTGAGGTGGTCCTCGCGCTGCGGGACGGCATCGCCGCCGGTGCCTTGCGCGGTCCGCGCCTGCTGGTCTGTGGTTCGCCGCTGACCACGACAGCCGGGCATTGTCATTGGCTCGGTGGCACTGCGGACTCGACCGAGGATCTGATCCGGACCATGCGCCAGCAGGTCGCCACCGGTGTGGACTTCATCAAGGTGATGGTGACCGGCGGCAACATCACCCGGGGGAGCAATCCGGCGCGGATCCAGTTCCCACGGGAGTCGATCGAGGCGCTGGGACGGGAGTGTGATCGGCTCGGCAAGGCACTGGTCGCGCATGCCCACACGGTCGAGGCCGTTGAGCTCTCGGCCGCCGCGGGAGCCAGGATCGTGGCGCACGCCACGTGCGTGCGCCACGACGGTGAGATCGGGCTCGGTCCCGACACCCTGGAGGTGCTGACCAGTGCCGGATGCTACGTGGACCCGACACTGATGGTGGGCAAGGATGGCGGCGCCGAGCGACGGACCGAGCAGCGCGCGGCGATGATTCCCGTGCTCCGGGCCATGTACGACGCGGGAGTCCCGCTGACCGCGGGTACGGACGCGGGCGTCCCCGGCGTTCCGCACGGCTCCGTGCCGGGCTCGGTGGTGACGCTGCACGAGGAACTGGGACTCACCGCGTCGTCGGCGCTGCTGGCCGGTACGTCGGTGCCGGCGGCTGCCTATGGCCTGGAGCATGAGATCGGCTCGCTCGCGGCCGGCATGAACGCCGACCTGCTCCTGGTGGCCGGGCGGGTCGACCAGGACATCCGAGCGGTGACGCGACCGGTGGCGCTGTGGCGCGAGGGGGCCTTGGTGATGCACGACGGGTTGGTGAGGTTCGGGTGAGGCGCGCGTTGGCGAGGAGCTTGCGATGATCCGGTATGTCGCGGCTCTGCGGCGCAGGACCGGGACGTCACGACTGGAGTTCGAGACGGCGTGGCTCGGTGAGCACCGAGCATTGGCGCGAGCGCTGCCCCAGGTCCGTCGGGTGGACTTCCGGCCCGGCCTGCCGATCGACGGCCTCCCCGGAGCCTATGACGGAGTGGGCTTCTTGGACTTCGACGATCAGACCGCTCTGCGGGCCAGTCTCGCCTCGTCCATTGCCAAGCGGCTGCGAGAGCACACCGCGACCTTCGCGGACGCCGACAGCGCCGTCCGGCTCGTCATCGAGGCCGAGACCGCCGAAGACCAGGACTGGCCGGATGAGCCATCGTCGCAACGCCGATCGGATCGGAGCTGAACACCATGCTGCGTGCCTACCTCAACGAGCTCGGGACCTCGCCGGGACGGACGCTCGATGTCCATGCCTCGACCGCCGAGGCCGCGGCAGTCTGGGTCGAGGAGTACAGCCACAGCGATCCGCACCCCGACGGGCCGGGCGTGCAGCGCCTGCGCTGCGCATGGGGCGACGGGACGCTCGCCGCGACCGAGGCCCCGGCAAGGGTTGGCTCGCACGCGGTGGGGGAGTCGGTGCTGCCGGTCGGGGACGAGGCCACCCTGTCCTGCTGGTTCTTTCCCACGGATCTGACCGAGGAGGTGGTGATCGCGTCCTGGCAGGGCGACCAGGGCCCGTGGTCGCTGCGGTTGTCTGCTGAGGGTCTGGCCCTCCACGACGGCGAGGAGGTCTGTCGGCTGCGACAGCGGGTGCGGGAGCGGGTGTGGTACTTCCTCGGTGTCGGTTGGGGTCCGGCCCGGGAGCTGCGCCCTGAAGGGACCACCTTGTTCCTGGCGCACTGGGGCCGCACGGGCGGGCCGTTCACCTGCGAGCACGCGGGCTCCCGCCCAGGCGCTTCGACACCCGGGTTGAGGATCGGCTGCGACTCGGACGAGGTGGGCCGGATGGACGGCAAGTTGTGTGGACTGCGAGTCCACGGGACGGCGCTGGACATCGTGGAGCTCACCGCTGTCATGAACGGCGCGGGTCCGGCACCCGTCTCGGAGTGGAACTTCGCGGACAGGACCGATCCCGACCTGGTGACCCCACGCGCTGCGTCTGGTCGGCCGTTGCGGCTGGTCCATGCCCCGCTGCGCAGCACGCTCGTTCCTGGGCGACTCGAGTCCACCGGGCATCTCCCCGCCGGGAGCGGCTCGATACATTTCCATCGGGACGACACCGAGGACTGCGGATGGCCGGTGGGCTATCGGCTCGAGGTGCCCGGCGAGGCCCCGGCGGGCCTGTACGCGTTGCGCCTGGAGAGTCCCACCGAGTCACTCGAGCTCCCGTTCGTCGTACGGGGTGCTTCGGAGATCACCCTGCTGGTGCCGACGCTGACCTGGCAGGCGTATGCCAACCTCGGTCGCGACGAGACCTGGCCGGGCCTGTCGCACTATGCCCTGCACTCGGACGGCTCTCCGGTGGCTGTGACCACGGCGCTCCGGCCTTCCCAGACCTTCGCACCGTCGGCACGACTGGAAGTCGAGGCGGGTGACGGCTTCGCGACCGGGGTCAACGCCGCTCACCTGATGCTTGCCGACCTCTACGCGTGGTGGTGGCTGCGACGCGAGTTCCCGGGCCGGGTAGGTGTGACCGACGACCGCGACCTCCATCTGCGCGGGGAGGCGTCGCTGCGCGGCGTGCGGGTGCTCGTGCTGTCGGCGCACCCGGAGTACTGGACCGCCGCGATGCTCGATGCGATCCAGGCCCATCTGGCGCGCGGAGGCAGTGTGGTCTACCTGGGGGGCAACGGGCTGTACTGGGTGACCTCGCTGCATCCGACGAAGCCGCACCTGATGGAGATCCGCCGCTGGGGTGGCAGCCAGACCTGGTCGATCGAGGAGGACGATCGCCTGCATCAGTTCGAGGATCGTCTGGGCGGCCTGTGGGCCGAGGCGGGCCGACCGCCGAACGCCACCGTGGGCGTCGGCTTCGTCGGGTTCGGCAACGGTCCGTCCCTCAGGTTCACCCGAACGCCGGAGAGCTATGAGCCGCGTTGGTCGTGGCTCTTCGACGGCGTCGACACGGACACCATCGGTGCCGCCGGCGTCAATACCGGCGCGGGCAACGAGTTCGACGCCTTCGACCCGGAGCTGCGTCCGCCGGGCGATTCCGTGGTGGTCGCTCGATCGGCACCGGTCGAGCCCGATCACTTCGCCGCGTACGAGGCGGGAGGAGCGCGAGCGCCCGCGGAGGGACTGAGCAGTGACATCGTGCTGACTCGGACGCCGGCCGGCGGCTACGTGCTGGCCTTCAGCTCGATCACGGCCAGCGGATGCCTCGTCAGCACCCGGGACACCTCTTTCGCGCGGGTCGCCCGCAACGGCGTCGAGCGCATGCTGGAAGATCGATGACGCTGCTCCGCGAGGCCTTCGACTACCCCTTCTCCCGTCTGGATCCGCTGAGCGAGCACATCGATCCACCCTCGATCGCCGTGTACGAGACGCTGCTGGTCAAGGGGACCGACGGCAGGGCCCATCCGGGGCTGGCATCGGTCGAGGAGATCTCACCTTCCGGCCTGGAATGGACGCTGAGACTCAGGCACGGCGCTCGCTTCCATTCGGGGGCCGTCTGCGATGCTCGCGCGGTGCTGGAGTGCCTGGAGGCGCTGCGCTGGCAGGGAGGCGAGCACCGCCAGCTGTGGTACTGGGACCCGGTCGACCAGGTGTCGGTGGTAGACGATCAGACCCTCCGGTTCACGTTGCACCATCCCTACCCGCGGCTTCCCTCGCTGCTGTGGGGTACGCACACCGCGATCTTCAACCTGCGCGTTCAGCAGGCCGATCCCGAGGCGTTCGGTGTGACCTGCTGGGACGGCACCGGCGCGTTCCGGGTGGAGAGCTGGGCCCCGGGCCGGGTGGCGGCTGTCCGGCATGAAGACCCCGGGCACCTGCCTCGGTCGTCCTCGTCGGCGTCCGGCGTCGTCTGGACCTCGATCCTGGATGCGGCCGAGCGCGTGGCCGCCCTGCGCGAAGGAATCGTGGACTGTCTCCACAGCCCAGGTGACCCGGCCCTGGACGAACTCGACGGCGACCCGCGGTTCACGGTGTACGAGAAGGCTCAGTCATCGAGCATGTATCTGGCCCTCAACTGGGACCGGACCGATCTGGGCTTCGACGACGTGCGTGTACGCCGGGCGATCTCGGCCGCCCTGGACCGCTCGCGGCTCGTTGCGGACGCGTTGTACGGCCATGGCTTCGCGACCTTCGGGCCGGTGCCGCCCGAGTCGGACCACTACGACCCACACGTCGACTCCGCGGGCGTGTACGACCCCAGGGCCTCCGCCGCTCAGCTGACGCGGCTCGGCTGGCGTCCGGGATCCGACGGCGTGCTGGTCCGGGACGGTGCTCGGCTGAGCTTCGAGTGCGTCACCCAGGACGATCCGGTGTTCGCGCGCGTCGCCGCCGGGGTCGCCGAGCAGCTGCGCGCGGTCGGGATCGAGGTGCGGGTCCACGCGGAGAAGCCCTTCGCGGACTTCTACGAGGCCGTCGCCAAGGGACCGGACAGCTCGATCTCGAAGTGGCTGTGGCAGGACCCGCTGGACGCATTGATCGGGTTCTGCTCCTCGGGTACCGCACCGTTCCCCAACTGGTCGAACGCACAGGTGCCCGAGCTCGACGCCTGCTTCGCTGGCTGGCTGCGCGCCGAGTCCGACGAGGCTCTGGCGGCGGCGGCGCACCAGGTGCAGCGGGTCTTCGTCGCGCATCTGCCCTACGTCCCACTGCTCGTCCCCACAGACGTGTGGGCGTGGTCGACTCGGGTGCGCGGGTTCGAGCCCTCGCCACGCATTCTCTACCCGCGGTACGAGTCGGTGACCGTCTGACCTGCCGGCCGCGTGTGCTCGGTGCCAACGACGGCATCGTCTCCACGGCCGGCCTGATCATGGGCGTGGCGGGCGCGACCAGCGGCCGGACCGCGGCTGCGCCACCCGCGCGTCCACTTCCACTTCACCCCGACCTACGGATCATGGATGGACCTGGTCGAGCGCTGGTTCTCAGCCCTGACCACCAAGAAGCTCCAACGCTCCTGGCACAAGAACGCCGAGGAGATCCTCGACCCCTTCGCCGGATACTGCGCCGCCATCAGCCATAGGCAGCGCTCCCACCTGACAGGACACTAGGGCGCACCTGACGAAGATCCGAGCTTGGCCTGCCTCCACGTGTCAGGTCGCGTCGGTGCACTCCGACGGGCCGATCAGCTGACCACCAGCCAGATCGCTCGTACGATCTGGTCGGTCTCGTTGCGTAGCCGGTGAGGGATGTCGCCGCGAACGTGGATGGCTTCGCCTGCGTGAAGCAGACGACGAGTGCCGTCGATATCGATCGTCAGCGTCCCTTCCAGTACGTAGCCGTAGTCGTCCCCCGGGTGATGCTGCGGGGAGTCACCGGGTGCCGAGTCAGCTCCCGGATCGTACTCGGTGAGCAGGAACTGCACTCGGTGGTCGGCCGAGGTGCTGGCGAGTCGGCGCCAGCGAACCCCGGACTGGAAAGAGAGATATTCCTCGAAGGCGGCGGCCTCCTCCTGTCGGCGACCCGCTCGTTGCCTCGTCTTCTTGACGGTCTTGCTGGTGGCGTCCAGGCTGTTGCCGAGTAGCTCGTCCAGGGAGAGGTTGAGCTCGGAGGCGATGGCGAAGAGCGTGTTCACCGCCGCTCGGCTCTGTCCCAGCTCGAACTGGGACAGGAACGAGGCCGACACGCCGAGCCGACGCGCCAGTTCTCGAACCGGAATGCCCTGTCGCTCTCGTTCGGCACGAACGTTGCGCCCTACTGATGGCCCTAGGTCATCTATCTCCCGCCGCTTGCCGGACGCAGCCACCTTCTTGGGCGTCGCACCCGTCCGTGTGGCAGGGGCGCTCTTGGCGCGCGCCTTCCGCGGTGATGACGTCGCCTTCTTCGGTCGTGCGGGCTGTGAGTCCGCCTCGTCCGCTGTCACTGGGAACCTCGTATGTCGGTGGAAGGAGACGGGCCGGCGATCAGGCGCTGTCTCAACTGGAACTTCTGGATCTTTCCGCTCGCCGTACGGGGCATCGCACTGATCAGCTCCAAGCGTTCGGGCGACTTCTGAACGGCCATCCCAAGGGAGAGGAGGTGCGCCCTGAGCATGGACAGGGTGGGCTGGACGGTCCCCGGAACGACGAACGCGCAAGCGCGCTCACCGAGTTCGGGATCTGGGTAGCCCACGATAGCGATCTCGGCGACCGCCGGGTGGCCGAGCAATGCCCATTCCACTTCCGCTGCGCTGAACTTCTCCCCGCCGCGGTTGATGATGTCCTTGATCCGCCCGGAGATCCGCAGCCGGCCCTTGTCGTCGACAGTGGCGGCATCACCGGTGCGGAAGTAGCCGTCCTCGGTGAATGCGTCGGCGTTCAGCGAGGCGTCGGCGTAGCCGAGAAAGAGCTCGGGCCCTTTGGCGAGCAGTTCGCTGCTGCCCTCTGCGTCGACCTGCAAGCGCATGGCGTTGTCGCCGATCACCGAACCCTCCGCATCGGCCTCGGCGTCGAGATCGCCGGTCGGGTCGGCCATCGTCAGCGTAGGCATCTCGGTCGAGCCGTAGGTGCGCAGTACGGCGGTGCCGAGTACCCGGTGCGCATCGCGCACCAGATCGGGCGGGATGTCCGCTCCGCCGCAGACGAAGACAGAGAGCGCGGACGGCCCTGCACCCGTGTCCCGGTAGGCGTCGTGCAAGCCACGCAGGAAGGGGGTCGCGCTGACCGTGAAGGTGCACCGCTCTCGTTCGATGAGGTCTTTGGCCACGTTCGGCTCCCAGCGATCCTGCAGCACGACCGGGCAGCCCACGTCCACGGGAAGAATGATGCCGTAGCACAGCCCGGTGATGTGGCTCAGCGGCGAGGGCATGAAGATCACATCGTCAGTCGTGAGCCGACAGAGCCGCTTGATGCTGGCGCACTCAGCGATCAGGGTGCGGTGGCTGTGCAGCACTCCCTTCGGCGCCGAGGTGGTGCCGGAGGTGTAGAGCACTGCTGCGACCTCATCGGGCCCGGCAACCGGAGTCACGACCGGAACTGCGGGGGCGTCCAGGAGCTGCTCCATCGGCAGCACACCCGGTGTCGGCGCGACCTCCCGTACCGCGACGACGACCGTGCCGGGATCGCCGGCCTGGTCGACCAGCCGTCGCAACTCCGCCGCGTGATCGTAGCCGCGATAGAAGGCGGGCGCGATCAGCAGGGACGGTCGGGTCTGCTCCATGATGAAGCGAAGCTCGTGGGCGCGATAGATCGTCACCACGGGGATGACGACCGCGCCTGCCTTCCAGCAGCCCCAGGTGGCGACGATCGTCTCCCACCAGTTCGGCAGCTGGGTCATCACCACGTCGCCTCGGCGCACCCCGTGAGTGGCGAGACCAGCGGCGAAGCGCGCCGCCGCTGCGTCGAGGTCTGCGAAGCTCATTCGCCGCCGCGCGTCGATGGCCACCTCCGCCTCGCCTCGCTGCGCTGCGATGGTGGCCAGCAGCTCGGGCAGGGTCGCCGCCGGCCCGGTGCCCGCCAGGGCATGTGGTCGGGTCGCGGTCAGCACGACATGACCTCCTGGACGGCGGCAACGATCTCCTCGGTCGAGGCCTCCCAGGCTCGCTCGAGCGATGGTGCGTAGGGGGCAGGCGTGGGCAGCGCGCCGACTCGTCGCACGGGCGCGTCGAGTGACCAGAAGCCGTCATCGACCGCGAGCGCGGCGAGCTCGGCGCCGACCCCGAAGTCGAGGCTGGCCTCGTGGGCGATCACCATGCGGTTGGTCCGAGCGAAGGAGGCGAGCACGGTGTCCTTGTCCAGGGGGGCGATCGTCCGCAGATCGATCACCTCGGCATCAATGCCCGTGACGGCGAGTGCCTCGGCGGCTTCCAGAGCATGCAGGGTCATCCGGGACCAGGACACGATCGTCACGTCGGAGCCGGCGCGGACGATCTTCGCCTTCCCGATCGGGACGCGGTAGGTCGGCGGAGGCAGTCGAGCCTTCTTCTCGTACAGCAGGCGATTCTCGATGAACACCACCGGATTGTCGTCCTCGATGGCGGATCGGAGCAGGCCGTAGGCGTCGGCGCCAGAGCTGGGCATCACGACCGTGAGGCCGGGGATGTGCGCGAGCAGAGCCTCCAGGCTCTGGGAGTGCTGGCTGCCTGAGGATCGCCCCGAGCCGAACTGGGTGCGTACCACCAACGGCAGGGTCACCGCTCCGCCGGTCATGAATCGCAGCTTGGCCGCCTGGTTCAACAATTGGTCCAAGCAGACACCGATGAAGTCCAGGTACATCAGCTCCACCACGGGCCTCAGACCGGTCATCGCTGCTCCGACGGCCAGTCCCATGATCGCGGTCTCCGAGATCGGGGTGTCCAACACTCGTCCCGGGTGGGCAGCGGCCAGTCCGCGGGTGATCCCGAAGACGTTTCCGCCTCCGACATCGATGCCGGCCAGGAAGACGCTCGGGTCGGTGGCCAGGGCGTCGTCGAGAGCCTTACGCAGTATTCGCGACTGGGAGACCGGTGCGTCGGCGCCAGCCGGGTGCGGTTGCTCAGCAATCCGCGCCCGCGGGGCGTACACGTCGTCGAGGACCGTGGCGGCCGGAGGGGGATGGCAGGCGCGTGCGAATTCCTCGGCGTCGTCGACGATCTGGCGGGCAGCGCGCTCGATGTCATCGAGCTCCTGGTCGCCGGCGCCGCGGGACACCAGGCGTTGGCGAGTGAGACTCAACGGATCGTTCGCGGCAATCTCCGCGGGCAGTCGACCGGCGTCGCGGTACCGCTGCTGATCTCCTTCGTAGTGGCCGCGCACCCGTAGGGTGTCGGCCTCGACCAGAACGGGTCCACCGCCACTGCGAACCTTGGCGAACACCTCGTGCATGGTGGCGGCAACCACCTCCACGTCGTGCCCAGGCAGCCGGACCGAGTCGATGCCGTAGGCGAGTGCGCGATCGACGATCGGGACGGGGTGCTGTTCCTCGGTAGGGGAGAACTCCGAGAACCCGTTGTTCTCGCAGAAGAAGACGATCGGAAGTCGCCAGAGCGCCGCCAGGTTCAGGGCTTCGTGGAAGGCGCCGGTCGCCACGGCGCCGTCACCGAAGAAGCTCACCGCCAGTGCGTCGGATCCGCGCTTGTGCAGCGTGAAGGCGGCGCCCACCGCGATGGGAATGCCGGCGCCGACGATGCCGTTCGCACCGAGGATGCCGATGCTCGGGTCCGCCACGTGCATGGACCCGCCTCGGCCTCGGCACGAGCCGGCTTCCTTGCCCATCAGCTCTGCGAGCATCTGCCGCGGCTGGAGTCCCTTGGCCAGCACATGCCCGTGGCCGCGATGGGTCGTGGTGATGACGTCGTCGACACGGGCGTGCACGAGCGCACCGACCGCACAGGCCTCCTGGCCCAGCGAGGTGTGCACGAAACCCGGGATCAAGCCCTGTGCGTAGAGATCGGAGATCCGCCGCTCCATCTCGCGGATCAGACACATGCGCTGGTAGGCAGCCGCCAACTCGCGCATGTCCATTGAGAACCGCAACTCCTCGTGCCCGTCGATCGCTCAGGCGAGTCGGGACGTGAGCGCCCGACGCGACGTAGTGTCCAGTATTGCTTTACGCTCGAGGATAGCATAGTGTCCAGTAACACTTGACAACGTGGTTGGCCGCGATCAACCATGGAGAGCGCGCGATGCGGGCTGCGCGTCCTCGAGTCGAGCAAGAGTCGAACTGCGTTCTCATCACTTCGACAGCGCCGGCGCTGCCGCCGACTGCGCCTGTCGTGGATCCGGAGGAGGTCTCTGTGCAGAGGGAAGATGTCGAGTTCCGTAGCGGCAACGACACGGTCCGCGGCTGGCTGTATCGACCAGACGAACAGCGCGAGGTCCCCGCGGTGGTGCTGGCCGGAGGATGGTGCTACGTCCGAGAGCTCGTGATGCCCTACTACGCCGAGGCCTTCGTGGCGGCAGGGCTGGCGGCACTGGTCTTCGACTATCGCAACCTCGGTGTCTCCGACGGCGAGCCGCGCCAGCACCTCGACCCGGTCGCACAGATCGAGGACTATCGCAATGCGCTGAGCTTCTTGGAACGTGCAGATGGAATCGACGCCGATCGACTCGGCGCCTGGGGCATCTCCTACTCCGGCGGCCACGTCCTCGTCCTAGCCGCGACGGATCCGCGGGTGAAGGCGATCGTGAGCCAGATCCCGGTTGTCGATGGCTATCGAAACATGCGACGTGTGCACGGGACGCTCGGGTGGCGGCGATTGTGGGAGTCCATTCTGGAGGACCGGAGGCTACGTTACGACGACCCGCAGCATCGTCTCTTTCTGCCGCACGCGAGCGACGACCCGGAACGAGAGCTTTCGGCCTGGCCCTTTCCTGAAACCAAGGAGACGTTCGCCAAGCTGCAGGCGACAGAGGCCCCGCTCTATCGAAACCTCAGCACCATGGAGTCGGTCGACCTCCTGCTCAACTACGACGTCAACTATTTCGTCGACCGCATCTACGACACCCCGTCGATGATGATCGTCGCCGAAGGCGACGACCTGACTCTGTGGGATCTGGAGATCGAGTCCTTCAACGCGATTCCCACGGCGAAGAAGGAGCTCGTCGTCCTGCCGCAGACCTCGCATATGACGCTTTACAGCGACCAGGACAAGCTCTCCGCCGCCGCGGCGCATGCAACCGAGTGGTTCACCAGCCACCTGCTCACCAGATAGCGAGAAGCATCAAGAACTGACACGGTCGGCGCACGCGCGGCGATCCATCTGCACCGGCCTCGGGGCCAGACCCGATTTCGACCAAAGGGATGACATCATGGCTTCAATCGAATCGAAGATCGTCGACTACGCTCGCGGCGGCTACTTTCCGAACGCCTTGTCCAGGCGCTCCTTCCTTGCGGCAGCAGGCGCTGCTGGCATTGCGATCGGCGTGAGTGCATGCGGGGGTGGCGGAGCGGCGACCGCGCCGAGCCCATCGGCCGGTGGGAGTGGACTGGCCAAGGACAAGACCTGGTGCCAGGTCACCACCCTCTCCAACGACTTCTTCGTTGCCTTCAACGAGGGAGGGAAGCAGGCGATGGCGGCTCTCGGTGTCCCGATGGAGTCCCTCGAGGATCAAGGAAACGTCAATACCGCGCTCGGTCAGGTGGGGAACATCAAGGCGGCCGGTGGCAAGTCGATCTTCGGGACGCCGGCGACCGAGGCACAGGCAGCAGCAGTGACCAAGGCCGCTCAGGCCGCCGGAATCCTCTACGCCAGCTCGTACACGGCGCCGGCATGGTACACACCGGCCGACGCTGACAAGTGGATCCGGTTCATCACCCCCATGTCGACGAAGATCGCCACCGCGACGGCGAAGGCACTCTTCGAGAAGGTCGGCGGGTCGGGAACGATCATCCACGTCCCGGGGCAGAAGGGCTCGTCTGCCGACGACCAGCGGACGGCGGGGCTTCGCGAGGCGCATCAGGAGTTCCCCGACATCGAGATCGTCACCGCCCCGCCGGGAAACTGGACCTCCGAGGACGCGCGGAAGTCGTTCACGAACATCCTGCCTTCGGTCAAGGACTTCGTGGGAGTCTTCGCGCAGAACGACAGTGAGGCCGCGGGCGTGATCGCCGCCTTGGACGCGCAGGGCATCAAGGACAAGGTGGTCGTCGGTTTCGACGGCAACCAGCAGAACATCGAGTACATCGCGGAGGGCAAGCAGTATCTCACCAGTGCCACCATCGGCGGTCTGACCGCCGGCCTGCTCGGGGTCACCACGTTCGACGCTCTCAACGGTGTCGAGTTCTCCCTTCCCGAGAGGTTCATGGCGCAGGGTGCGCTGCTGGTGAACCCGGACTCGGCGGAAACGGTGCTGTCCACCATCTATGGCAAGACCTTGCCCTTCGACTGGATCGCGATGAGCCGGGCTCTGAACCCGGACTCCTGGGACCCGCAGACCGTCCTCAACCCGATCGACCCGAAGGAGTACTACGCCGGCGTCCCACAAGACCAGTACCAGCTGAACTCGGCCTGGGACGACGCGGACATCGCCGGCGTGCGGGCGACCTACGAAGCGGCGTTCGCGTCGGGGCCCCTGTTCGAGTTCAAGAGCGATCTCGTCGCCTGAGCCATGGCCGACTCGTCGACCATCTCGCTGAGCGGGGTCTCGAAGCGATACGGCTCGGTGGAAGCTCTCCGTGACGTATCGCTCGAGGTCCGCCCTGGTGAGGTTCTCGGGCTGATCGGCGAGAACGGCGCCGGCAAGTCGACCTTGATCGGTGTGCTCAGCGGCAGTGTGCGACCGGATGCCGGGTCACTGACCGTGCACGGAGACCGGGCGCCGCTGGGCGACGCCCGCGCGCTGAGTGCGTTGGGGATCTCGGTGGTGGTGCAAGAGCAGGCATTGGTGGACGCGCTGCGCGTCTACGAGAACATCTTCCTCGGTCGGGAGAGTCAGATAGCCGGTCGTGGGCCCGGGCGCCGCCGGCGCTTGCGGGCAGCGGCACGTGCGCTGTTGGAGACCCTGGAGATCGAGACCGTCGATGCGGACGCGGTGGTGGCGGACCTGAGCTATCCGCAGCGTCAACTGGTCGAGATCGCCAAGGCCTTCTCCCGGACCGAGGAGGGGGCCCCGGCGCCGCTCATCCTGCTCGATGAGCCGACGAGCGCGCTGACCGAGAGCGAGGTCGAGCTGCTCTTCTCTCTGGTCCAGCGATGGCGCGATCGCGTCGCCTTCATCTTCGTCTCTCACATCCTGCTCGACGTTCTACGGATCAGCACCCGGCTGCTGGTGCTCCGCGACGGGCGAGTCATCGAGACCTTGCCGAACGAGGGGGTGTCGGTGGACCGCCTGCACGAGCTCATGGTGGGCGTGGAGCGCGGCGCAGACTACTACCACGAGGAGGAGCAGGGTGGTTCCCGAGACCAGATGCCATTGCTGGCACTACGGAACGCGGGTGTCGACGGCGAGTTCGACGGCGTAGATCTTGCTCTCCATCCCGGAGAGGTCCTCGGACTGGCAGGTGTGGTCGGCTCTGGCAAGTCCACGCTCGCCGCTGTGGTCGCCGGCGAGATCCGGTTGACTCGGGGCGATGTCCACCTGGGTGGCCGACGGCGGGCACGCTGGAACTCGTCGAAGGCGGTGCGGGAGGGAGTGCTCTACGTGCCGCCCGAACGCGCTCAGGACTCGTTGTTCCTCACCGCCTCGGTGCGGTTCAACATCTCGATCGGGTTCCTCGATCTGCTCAGCTCGCCCTGGTCGAGGCTGCTGCGACTCCGAGCGGAGCGGAAGCGGGCGCTGGAGCTTGCCCAGCAGCTCAGCGTCAAGGTCGGCTCGCTGTCCACTCCGGTCGGTGAGCTCAGCGGCGGGAACCAGCAGAAGGCGGTGTTCGCGCGCTGGCAGGGACGCGCCTGTCGGGTCCTGGTCCTGAACGACCCGACCCGCGGGATCGACGTCGGCACCCGAGAGCAGATCTACCGGATCATCCGGGAGCTGGCCGCCCGCGGCGTGGCGATCCTGTTGTGCGCGGAGTCCCTGGAGGAGTTGATCGGGCTGTCCGACCGGATCCTGGTGATGAGAGACGGACGTCTGAGCGCCGAACTGACCTTCTCGGCCACCGGCAAGCCCGCCGAGGTCGATGTCATCAAGCACATGATGTGAGGGAGCCTGTGAGACCAAGTGTGACACGCGCATCGCCGAGGTCGAGCGGACCTCGCGACCTGTTCGGCAGCCTGAGCCGGCAGCGGAACATCCTGGTCCCGCTCCTCGCGCTGGTTGCGCTGGTCTACTACTTCAACTACCAGAACCCGGCTTTCGTCTCGGTCGACTCCGCGCAGAACATCCTGCGTCAGATGGCGTTCTTGACGATGGTCTCGCTGGCGGGCACCTTCGTGATCCTGATCGGGGGGATCGACCTGTCGGTCGCCGCCAACGCCACCCTTGCCGGCATCCTGATCGCCACCTGGATCGACGATTTCGGCGGACTGCTGGCTATCGCGATGGTGATCGTCGTGGGCGGCCTGGTCGGCCTGGCCAACGGGCTGATCACGACCCTGCTGCGGGTACCGTCCTTCCTGGTGACGTTGGGCATGATGTCGATCCTCAACGGCATCTCCAACTCGATCTCCCATGGCGGACCGGTCTCCTACCGCTCCGACCTGCTGCAGAAGCTCGTCAACGAATCGACCATCCCGTCGATACCCAACGGGGCTCTGATTGCCATCCTGCTGACCTTGTTGGCGACGCTGGTCGCCTTCGCCACCTCTTTCGGGCGGCACCTGTACGCGGTGGGAAGCAACGAGCGTGCCGCCGCGCTGAGCGGGGTCCGTGTGCTGGCCGTCAAGCTGTGGGTCTTCGCCATCGCCGGGGCGTGCGCCGCCGTCGCCGGGATCATCTTCACCGGGCAGGCCAGTACAGGAGTCCCGATGGGAGCCGACCCGAGCCTGTTGAACTCGATCGCGGCGATCGTCGTGGGGGGGACTGCGCTGTCCGGTGGAGTGGGCGGGCCCCATCGGACGTTGCTCGGCGCACTGGTGATCGTGATCCTCAGCGCTGGCATGGACATCACCTCGGTGGATCCCTATACCCAGTTGGTCGTCAAGGGCGCGGTGGTGATCGCCGCTGTCGCGCTTACCATCGATCGACGACGCTACGGGGTCATCAAATGACCGGCCGGCCGGTGGAGCGGTCACTGTCCGCCAGGACGGCGCAACGCCACACCCGGACCTGCCGCGTTCGTGGGGCACGATCACGACATCACGGTGCTACGAAGATCGCGGCGTGCTCATGGCTGATCCCGGACGTACGTGTGCCACCCACTGCCATCGCGCCGATGGCCCAATGAATCCGGACCCTTGGTCCGACAGCAGAGGAGAAGTGACATGGGAGATCGAGTAGCAGGGAAGGTCGCGTTCATCACCGGGGCCGCTCGCGGTCAGGGTCGCAGCCACGCGGTCCGCCTGGCGGAGGAGGGCGCGGACATCATCGCCGTGGACGCGGTCGAGGACATCGCCACGGTGCCGTACCCGATGGCGACCTCGGGCGACCTCGAGGAGACCGTCCGTCAGGTTGAGGCACTGGGTCGGCGGATCGTGGCGAGTACGGCGGACGTCCGCGACTTCGAGGCCCTCAAGACCGCTCTCGATGAGGGAGTGACCCAACTCGGCAAGGTGGACATCGTGGTGGCCAATGCCGGCATCTTGTCCTTCGGCTCCGCAGCGGAGCTCTCCGAGGAGACCTGGGCTGAGATGCTCGACATCAACCTGAGCGGGGTCTGGCGCACCGTCAAGGCGGCGATTCCGCGGATGATCGACCAGGGAACCGGGGGCTCCGTGGTGTTGACTGCCTCCGTCGCCGGGTTGCGCTCCTATGCCGGCGTCGGACACTACGTCGCCGCGAAGCACGGTGTGGTGGGCTTGATGAAGACCCTTGCCCAGGAGCTGGCTGAGCACCACATCCGGGTGAACACCGTCAATCCCACCCAGGTGGACACTCCGATGGTGCAGAACCAGGACATGTACGACCTCTTCAGCCCGGATGTCGATCACCCGACCAAGGAGGACTTCGCGGAGGCCTCGGGGGCGACGATCCTGTATCCGGTTCCCTGGGTCGAGTCGATCGATGTCAGCAACGCGGTGCTGTTCCTGGCCTCGGACGAAGCGCGTTATATCACTGGTGTGGCCTTGCCCGTCGACGGCGGAGCATTGCTGATGTGAGATCCCGAGTGTGACGAGGTGGGCGCGGCGGCCGAACGAAGACAGGGCGCCGGCGGACCTGCGGGACCGCTCCGTCTGCTTCCCCGTCCTCGCCGCCACCGCCGCGATGTCCTGGCGACTCTGTGGCGGGTCAGGTCGAGGATCTCGGCGGATTCCGCCGGAGCATCAGCTGGGTTGCCGGTCTGACCATTCCTTCCCGGCAACGACTCCCGGACAAGACCAACGGTGCCTGCGGCCGAGCGATGGCAGGCTGAGCCCGTGAGCGAGAAGGTCGTCATCGGCCCCCACCCCGACGAGCCGCACGAGCAGAACGTCTCCCGGCTGCTGAACTGGCTGCGCGCGGCGGTGCTCGGCGCCAACGACGGCATCGTCTCCACGGCAGGCCTGGTCATGGGCGTGGCGGGCGCGACCAGCGACCGGACCGCGATCCTGGTGGCCGGCGTGGCCGGGATGGTGGCCGGCGCGCTCAGCATGGCGGCGGGCGAGTACGTCTCGGTGAGCACCCAGCGGGACACCGAGAAGGCGCTGCTCGCCAAGGAGGGCCGGGAGCTTCGCGAGGAGCCGGAGGAGGAGCTGGCCGAGCTGGCAGGCCTCTACCGCGACAAGGGCCTCAGCGAGGAGACGGCGCGGCAGGTCGCGCTGGAGCTCACCGCACACGACGCGCTGGCCGCTCACGCCGACGCCGAGCTGCACCTCGATCCGGACGACCTGACCAATCCGTGGGAGGCCGCGGTCGCCTCGATGCTGGCCTTCGTCGTGGGCGCGCTGGTCCCGGTGCTGGCGATCACCGTGGCGGCGCCGGAGCACCGGGTCTGGGTCACTGTGCTCGCCGTCGTCATCGCGCTGGGCCTGACCGGGTGGGCGTCGGCCCGCTTCGCCGGGGCGCCGGTACGCCGGGCGATGCGGCGCAACGTCGCCGGCGGTCTGCTGGCGATGGGGATCACCTACCTGATCGGCGACCTCGTCGGTCGCAGCGTCGGCTGACCGCCTGCGGCGAGCCTGGCGATTGGACTACTGCGCCAGGCCGTAGAGCCGGTCGCCGGCGTCTCCGAGTCCCGGCACGATGTAGCCCTTCTCGTTGAGCCGCTCGTCCAGGGCGGCGGTCACCACGGTGACCGGGATGTCGAGACCGGCAAGCCCGGCCTCGAGGTTGGCCACCCCCTCGGGCGCGGCCAGCAGGCACACCGCGGTGATGTGGTCGGCGCCGCGATCGGTGAGGAAGCGCAGCGCGGCAGCCAGGGTGCCGCCGGTGGCCAGCATCGGGTCGAGCACGTAGCACTGCCGCCCGGAGAGGTCGGCCGGCAGGCGTTCGGCGTACGTCGAGGCCTCCAGTGTCTCCTCGTTGCGGACCATCCCGAGGAAGCCCACCTCGGCGGTCGGGATCAGCCGCATCATCCCTTCGAGCATGCCCAGTCCTGCCCTCAGGATCGGCACGACCAGTGGACGCGGCCGGCTCAGGCTCACGCCCTGGGCGCGGGTGACCGGCGTCTGCACGGTGACGTCCTCGACGCGCACGTCGCGGGTCGCCTCGTAGGCGAGCAGGGTGACCAGCTCCTCGGTCAGCCGCCGGAACTCCGGCGACGCCGTCCGCTCGTCGCGGAGGGTGGTCAGCTTGTGGGAGACCAACGGGTGGTCGACGACGAGCAGGCGCATGCGCACAGCGTAGACGGCGGTGACTCCGTTCAGGCTCGGCCTTGAACGTGCCGGCCATCGGGGTCGCGCCGGGCGGCGGGTTCTGCAACGATTCGAGTGTCAGAGCCAATGTCAAAGAGTCAATGTCAAGTGCCGACGTCAGGACGGTCCGTGAGCGACCGGAGGGTGGTCCGATGGAGACGACCGATGCTGAGGTGGAGGCGGTCGACCTCGCCCTGGTGGCGTTCGAGAGTGCCGGTGCCTGGCAGCTCGCGGAGCTGTCGGACCGGGTGATCGAAGAGGTCGAGTCGATCGCCCAGGAGCTGCGCCGCTATCCGGGTGACGGCGACGCCCTGGCGATGATCGCGATGGACGACGACTTCGTCCTGCTGGTGCGCGTCGGCGAGGCCGGGATCCGGGTGCTGCTCTCCGACGTCTCCGCCGCGACCGACTGGAGCCTGGCCCGCTCGGCGGTCGATCTGGTCGGCGTCCACGTCGACCTCGAGGACGAGGGTGCCCCTGCCGGTGACCTGACCATGCTGGCCGACCTCGGCGTGAGCGCGGCCGAGCTCGGCGCGCTGCTCGACGACGACGAGCTCTACCCCGACGAGATCCTCGGCGAGATCGCCGGCTGGATCGGCCTCGGCGAGGAGTTCGACGAGCTCACCGGGACCGACGACTGAGTCGATGAGCACGCCTCCTCAGGGCCGCTGGACCGGCCCGATGCGCACCGCGCTGTCCCATGCTGCCCGAGCGGCCGACGGCGGCGACGTGCCGGTGGGAGCCGTCGTCCTCGATCCGGCCGGCGAGGTCATCGGCGCAGGGGCCAACGTCCGCGAGCGCGATGCCGACCCCACCGGCCATGCCGAGGTCGTGGCCCTGCGCGCGGCTGCCGCCCACCGCGGCGAGTGGCGGCTCTCCGGCTGCACGCTGGTGGTCACCCTCGAGCCGTGCACGATGTGCGCCGGCGCGATCGTGCTGTCGCGCGTGGACCGCCTCGTCTTCGGCGCGTACGACGTCAAGGCCGGCGCCGCCGGCAGCCTGTGGGACGTCGTCCGCGACCGCCGCCTCAACCACCGGCCCGAGGTGATCGGCGGCGTACTCGCCGAGGAGTCCACCGCCCTGCTGGACGCCTTCTTCGCCCGGCAGCGCCCCTGACGCCGGATTCGGCGCGCGGCCCCCGCTCCGGTACCCTCGTCCGCGGTGGCGTGTCCGAGCGGCCTAAGGAGAACGCCTCGAAAGCGTTTGTGGGTGCAAGCCCACCGAGGGTTCAAATCCCTCCGCCACCGCCGCGTCGGGTCGGCCCCTGACCTGGACAGACAACAGGTCAGGGGCCGTTCCGACGGT
>CAZTHV010000001.1:0-47685 GCA_964613165.1 uncultured Marmoricola sp. | reverse complement strand
AACCGTCGGTGGTCGCCGCGTCGAGCCAGTGGACGGCGACCAGGTCCAGTCGTCGGCGGCTCACACCTTGCCCAGCAGGGTGGCGAGCCGGCCGCGGGCGGCGTCGTCCGCCTCCAGGAGGACTGCCCACTCGTCTGGCGAGAGTTCCGTGCGGCCTTCGGCGTTGGCCTTCTCGACGATCGAGATGACCTTGCTGTGGGCGGTCAGCGCGCGGGTGGCGACGTCGACCAGGGTGAGCGCGATCTGCGCTGCGCGTGCGATGTCGTTGCCCATGTCAGCCTCCTACACCAGGGTTCGGGGCAGGCACTGGCGTGGCCGCCGCTTCGGCGAGCCCCCGCTGCAACGCTCGGATAATCTGCTCGGCCTTCTGCAGGTTTTCGAGCACGTCGTTCGCTTCGCCCCTCTTACTCGCGAGCCGGGCGATGTCGACGGCGTTGCGCGCGACGTCGGTCGCCTCCAGGCAGACAAGTGCATCGGGGATGGAAAGCCGATTCTGCTCGTAGAAGTCGGCGCACCCGGCCCGGATCTCGGTGGCCGCGACGAGGACAGCGGCGATGCGCTGGTCGGTCGACAGGGGTGCCTCGACCCTGCCGAACGACGCGCAGCCCGAGAGCAGCGCGACCGTGGTGGCGATAGCGATGGCGAACACCATCTGCCGATCGATGAACCCGCCCTCGGTGCCGGGCGCCTTCGCGCTCTTGAACAGCTTGACGAGCTGCGGCCACGCGCCGATGAGCGCTGCCAGGCCGGCGATGACCAGGTTGGTGTTGTCGGACACGACCTGTTTGATCTCGGCCGGCACCTGGACGCCGAACGCTTCGAGGCCGGCGAACACCGCGGCCACCAGGGAGAGGACGAACGTCTTCATTGCTGCAGCTCCTTTGCGAGGACTTTCAAGTTGGCGGCGATCCGCCGGGACCAGCCGCGACTCGCGTCGGACCAGTTATTCAGGTACGTCATGTAGATCAGGCGCTCGGCGACGAGAGCTAGAGCTACCGTCTCGGGCGACATCTTGGCGTAGGCCGCGCGCGAGGCCGGCCCCCACACGCCGTCGGGGACGGTGTCGACGACAGTCTGCAGGATCTGCGTCGCGCGTCTCACGCCGCTGTTCACCGCCAGGTCGAAGAGCTGGAACATCACGGGCCCATCGACACCCTTCGGCAGCGGGCCCCAGAAGTCCGAACGGTAGATCGCCTTCGCCTGGGACCGCGTGAGGCTCTTGATGTCGAGCTTCGGGTACGACCGCTTGCTGATGCCCCAGTTCGTCTCGCCGCCTGGGTCATGAGGATTGTTGACGTAGCCGTCCTCGTGGCCGATCAGGATGTCGAACGCTTCGTCGAAGGTCACGGGGCAGTCCTCAGAATCGACCGCTGATCGCGGCGAAGAGTTGTTTCAGGCCGTTGACGGCCTCCGTGTTTCGGTCGAGCACCTTAAGCATCTGCTTGCGGTCCTCGCGGTCTTCCTTGCGCTGGATCAGGTGCATGCTGCCGCACGCGGTCAGGCCGATCGCGAGAACCGCGATGGCGATGTTCTCGTGCGTCATGAGTGGGGCGAGTGCTTCGATCATGCACCGACCCACCGGCCCTGGAACCTGCAGTAGGCGAAGGCCCCTGTTACCGTCTTGGTGCCCGCAGCGTTCGAGCTGACATATAGCTCCACGTAGTCCGTGGTCCCGTTCATGAACGTTTCAACGCTCACAAGTAGGTGGACACCTTCACCAGCCGCAACCACCCCAGGGCGGGAACCGGAAGCGAAGTAAGAACCGTTTTTGTGCACGCTCAGGTCCGGCGTGCCTGAAGCTCCCCCCGGATTGGCTAGGGACACCACCGCTTCAAACCGCCAGATCCCGGGCTCAGTGGGCGTTACGCGCCACGGGGAACCCAGGTCCACGATGCCGTCCGGGTCGTACCCGGGGGAGACAACTACGTTCATCTCCAGCTTTGCGCCGCCTGGTACCGTTGTCGACGTGAAAGTCTGGTTACTCGTCCGGTAGACGCAGAACCGCTGGTGAGCGCGGTCCGCATATTCCTTGCTGGCGGCGCCTGTCGCCGCGGGGACAGCCGGGAGTCCGACGACGTCGTTACCGTTCATGCCGAGATCAGCGGCCATTACCACCGACCCGTCCCGGTGGATCAGCTCGGCCGGATTGATCGACAGCGCACTCGCAGCGGCCTCGTCGGCGCTGTTCGAGGCAGACCCGGCGAAGCCGCTGGCGGCGAGCGCCGCCTGGGCGGCGGCATCTTCCGACTCGGCAGCGGCAGCGGCGGCATTGATGACGTCCTGGATGATGTCGAATCCCGTGCCCGTATCACCGAGTGGCACGAGCAGCGCCCGGCCCAGCTTCTCGTCCTGCTCCTGCGCAACCATCGTCAGCTTGTCGAGCGCGGCCTCGACCGCGGCCGGGTAGAAGCCACCCTGGCTCGCAAGCACCAGTGCCTGCTGGATCGAGGTGGCGCCTTTGATGTATATGTCAACACCGGTCTGCGTGAGCGTGACCTCACCCCCGGGGTTCACCGCCTGGTTGCCGTTCAAGGCGACGGTGTAGTCGGTGTTCAGGACCAGGGTCGCGACCGCGCCATCAGGGTCGACCGTCTGCACGACCAGCTCCGCGGGGTCGTTGCAGCGGAACGCGAACGCCAGATCCTGGCTGGATCCGGAGGCCGTGAAAGGGCCGGCAATGCGGGGGGTGGCGGGGATGGTCATAGGCTCACGGGGTTATACCCCCATAGTAGCAGGAGCTACCGGCGATCACCGCTTAGGTGGCGGTCCCATCAGCACGGCCGTTACCGGCGCATCACCGTCAACCCAGGCCTTCCAGCCCTTGTACGTCCGGATCACCTGGACCGCCGGCAGGCCCAGCACGTCGCCGACCAGGCGACCGAACGCGGTCACCAGGCCCTCGTCGACCTCGCCCTGGCCCTGGCCGACCTGCTTCGCGACCTGCTTCGCGACCTGCTTCGCGACCTTGCCCACGTCCTCCAGCGGGCGGAACGCCGCCGGGCCGCTGTAGTCGAAGCCTTGGATCATGCCGCCGAACTCGCGGATCCCGACCAAGGTGCCGAGCGCGAACGAGCCGAGCTGCTCCAGGCCCCAGAGGAACCAGCCTTCCTTGGGCGGCCACTCTTCCCCCCGCATCGCCGAGATGACCAGCGCCGGCAGGATGCTAGGGATCGCGTACAGCAGGGTGGCATCCGCCGCCGCGCCAGCAACCGCCGCCGCGTACTCGCCCTCGGCGACATGCGCTTTCGTCTTCGCGACCCGCTCTGCGGTCAGGTTGGCCGTCGTCGAGAAGTAGCTGTAGAACATCGTCAGCACCTTCATCGCCGGGCCGCCGCGCTGCACTCGCGCCAGATCCTTCGTCATGCCAGAGCCCTGCGCGTCGATCACCGCCTGGTCCGCGAGCGCCACCGCGCGGGCCTCGTCGTTGCCCTCGGCGATTGCCTTCGCGTGCGCGCCGAGCCAGGTCGGCACGTCGGCGATCAACTGCATCTTCTGCATCAGGATGAACTTGGACGTGTCGAACCCATTGAGCACCTTGCCGGCCTTGCCCCCGCGGCCACTCTTCACCCGGCCGTGTAGCTCAGCGATCTCCCGGTTCATCGTCTTCGCGCGCAGGCGCATAAAGGTCGACTTCTCTCCGATCTCGGCGATCACCTTGTCGACTCGGGCGCCGGACGACAGCGAGTCGCCGACCCCGCGCAGAACCCACTTCAGGCCGATACGGCTCACCGACTGCGACAGGCCGAACGGCTGCAGCAGCGCGGTCGTGAGCGACCAGCCCATCGTGGCCGCTGCGACGTTGTTCCGCGCGGTCATCAGCCACCTGTCGGTGGTCGTCATGGTCGCGGTGTCGCCGGCCGCGATGTCCTTGACCGCGTCCTTGAGCTGCTGGAGGATCTCGACCGAGTAGTGGTCGCGCATCGCCGCGTCGATCTTGCCGTCGCGCAGGAGCCGCGATGCGTCGATCAGCCACTCGTGGAACGCGAGGTCGTGGGTCACGTTGTTGATGTGCGTGAAGAGCGGGTCCATACTCAGCTTCAGCGGCTGGGTCGCCTTCTCGGCGCGAGCCTTCTCGTGGCCGCGCTTCGTGGTCGACGCGGTGTAGGCGCCGCGCATCATCAGCCTGGCATCTTCCGCCTCGCTATTCGACTGCGCCTTGCTCGACAGGATCGGGTCCGCCGACGCCGGGTAGTAGCCGCCGCGCATGGATTTCACCGTGCCGTCAGCGAGCACGACATCGAACGGATCGGCCTCCACCTTCTCCGGGCCGAGGCCGCCGAGCCGGCGGGCCTTCGAGACGATCGCCGGCCAGAACTCGTTGACGTGGTCCCATATCTTCTGGACCGCGTCCAGCTCTTCGGCGGTCAGCGTTTTCAGGATCGCGGTTATCTGCGCGTCGCTCCAGCCGTGACCGTCGCGCAGCCGCTGGCGGTTGCCCTCGTTGCCCATGTTCAGGGCGACGGCGATCCGCGCCTCGCGCGTGAGGCTGTCGTTGATCTCCGGGATGAAGACCTTCTGCCGCATCCCGCCAGGCATGTCCTGCACCGGCTGGAGGATCTTGACCAGGGCCTCGGTCGACTTCTCGCGCATCGCCGCTTCGCTGTCGGCCGCTTCGTTCACCGTGCGGATGAGCAGCTCCCACATCGCGCCGCCGTCCTTGCCGCCGTCCATCTGGCGGACGATCGACGCGAACTTGCGATGCTCGGCGAGGAACGAGCTGACCGCGTTCGTCTTGCTCTCGTGGATCTTCGCGCGCTTCTTGCCGCCGTACTTGCGGATACTCTCGACCGCGAGTGCGACCCGCTGGTCGAACGTGCGGTCGTCCTTCGCGGTCAGGAGCTTGTGCTTCAGGCGACCGAGGTGCTCGATCGAGCGGACGGCCTCGTCCAGCTCGCGCAGCTCGTCGACCGTCATGTCCGCGTAGTCCTTGCGGAACGCCTGGTCCGCCATCCGGTCCGAGATGTCGGGCGTCAGGCCGAGGGCCTCCTGCTCCTGGAGCCAGGCGCCGAGCTTCGCCAGCCGCTCCGACTCCTTCTGCGTCATCTGCCGGAAGTTGAACCGATCGAGCAGCGCCAAGATCTGCACCCGGTACTCGACGTCGATCGACTCGGACGGATCCGATGCGAGCTTTCGTAGCCTGGCTACGACAGCGGCCATCTCTTCAACTGCCTGCGCGGCGTCGCGCGCCAGGCGCGAGTTGATGATCTGGTCCCGCTGCGCGTCGGCCGCCTCCTGCCGCTTGCCTGCGGCCCACAGCTCCTGGGCCTTGCGCGCGGCGCGGTTCGCCGACGCGGTGTACTTGGCCGGCTTCAGCTTGCGGACCTGGGTCTTGCCGATGATCGCGGCCGAGTACCGCTTGGCCGCCTGCAGGATCGCGTTGACCGTTACCGCGCGTTCCTGGCCCTTGGCCTTGCCGCGAGCGACCGTGGTCGTTCCGGTCTGCACGCGCCCGCTCGTGAGGTCGTGCATGGCGGCCAGCTCGGTCGCGAGGAACCGCAGATGCGCAGCATTCTGCAGGGCCGCGTTGACGGCAGCGTCCAGCGCCTCAGGGCTGTTGATGTCGCCGTACCGCTCCAGCATGCGAGCGTCGGTCTCGGCCTCGATCTCCTGCTCGGCAGGCGGCTCCGCGAGGATGGCGCGGACCATCTCGTCGCCGGAGCTGTAGCCGAAGACTGCGGCGACCGTGTCCGGGTGGATCCCGTCCTCGGACGCGATGTAGTTTGGCGGCAGGTACCGGCGCGGTGACTGCCCGTCGCCGTACATGTCCTTCAGCGCCTGGGCGTCGAGCTTCGTCTTCCGACCGGCGAGCATGTCGAGCGCGGCACGCTGCGCGTTGTTGCGCGGCTCGTCGAGCAGCTCACCCTTGCCGAGGAACGCGCGGACGCGGTTCACGGTCTTGGCGAGAATCTCGGCTCGGACCTCTTCCTCGACCGCAGCGCGCTTCTCTTTCGCCTCGGCCTGCAGCTTGCGCAAGGTGATCGACCGCGCGTTCGCCTGCCACTTCATGTCGCGGAGCTGGCGGCCCTGGAGATCCTCGATCGCGGACCGGGTCTGGTCCTGGCCGGCGGCGAGGTACTCGGTCCACTGCTCGGGCGTCATGCCGGCCTCGGCGGCCGACGTGAACTTCGGCGCGTAGGCCTGGCCCTTGGCCGCGGTCTGCAGCTTGTCGTTCGTCGCGAGCATCCGGTCGAACACGCCGCGCACCTCGGGCGTGAGCGTGACGTTCAGCTCGGCCAGCGACTTGTAGACGCCGAGCATCCAGGCGCGGATGCGCGAGAAGGCGCCGCGCAGCTCGGGCGTCGGGGCCTTGCCCTCGAACAAATAAGCCTCGAACCCGCGCGCGAATTTCTCGTGATGCTCGCGCCGCTCGTCGAGCGACATCCCTTGCCAGGTCGCGAGGTCGGTGCCGAACCAGTCCATCAGGATCGCCATGTCCTGGCGTGCCTTCGGCGGCGCGTTCGTCTTCGTCGACAGGTCGGTCAGCACCTCCAGGTAGAAGTGGCCCAGCTCGTGGACGAAGGTCGAGAAGTCCGCGCCCTGCAGCAGGGAGACGGTGCCGCCGTCGACACCGACGCCGCGGCCGAAGGTGATCTCGCCACGGGCGTCCTGCTCACCCTGAGCCAGGATGCTCGGGTTCGCCGGATCGAACGCGCCGCTGTTGCCGACGGCGCTCTTGATCTGGGTCGGCTCGAAGGCGACGAACATGTTGTGGGGGGCGGTTTCCCCTTTCCACACGTCGGTTGTCTGGACGACCAATCCGTCATGTCCTGCGGCTTTCGCTTCTTCTACTGCCTGCTGGCCTTTTGCGTCGTACCACAGTGCAGGTTCGGTGCTGCCGATGTTCACCACTTTCGGATTGAGCAAGGAGAGGTAGACGGGCATAACGTTGCCGCCGCTCTCGGGGCCTTCCGCGAAGTTAGCCGGATCCGTGTATGACGATGCTTCGGCCTGCGAGGAAGTGAAAAAGAATCCGGTGTCCTCCGAATTGACGTTTTCCCCCTGCCTCTCCGGATCGAAGGCGTCGAAGCTCTCCCTAGTCCCGTGATACACCACCAGCGGCGCGCCGGCCTCGTCGACCACCTTGCTGTCGCCGAACCAGTTGCGGAACTCGGGGGTCTCGGTCTGCTTCACCGGGCTCTGGTTGAGCGTGGTCGCCGGTAGCCGAGCCATCCGATAGTCACCCCCGACTTCGGCAAGCTTCTTGAAGCCGAACTGCCTGTAAAAGGGAACGAGCTTCGCCCGCTCTGCCTTCTCCGTCACGGCGAGATCGAGCGTGATTCCGGCTGCGTCTGCCATCGCGGCAATCCGGCGCATCGCATCCGCGCCCTTACCTTTCGCTGCGCCTTCCTTGCGGGCCACCCACTGAATGGCGACTCGGTCCGAAGAGCCGAGCATGACATCGGCCCGCACCTCGACACCGTCGAAGTCCATAGCTTCCAGTTGCTGCACAAACGCCTCGGCAGTTCCTGTACCTTGTGCCGACTGCTGCAACGCTTCGCCGGCAGGCTCCACCGACTCGACAGGGTCATCGGCCCAGCCTTCCTCCATCACCCAGTCCGGCAGCAGGCCGGTCTTCTGGTCGGCGAACGTGGTGTCGCCCGCGGATGCGGTGCGATTCTTGTCGCCGAACGGGCCGAAGTTCACCCAGCTATTCTGACCGCGAGTCTCCGACGTGGCGGCCTTCGCCGCGAGAGGTGAGTACATCCCCGCGTGCGAGCGCCAGGCATTCTCCCCGCCGTCGGCACGGAACCCGGTGCCGTGCATGACGTGGCCGAAGTAGTCGTGGACGACGCGGAAAATGTCGTTCACCTTCGCGGGCTTGTCGCCGAACATGAACGAGGTCTCGGCCTCCAGCGGGTTGCCGCTGACGTCGGCTTCGCTCGAACCGAACCCGGCGTCGGTCGGGTAGACCCACATGTGATTGTTGTTCCGCACGTCCTCGGTCATCAGCCGCGGGCTCGCCGCGTACGGGTCGCCCTCGTCCGGGTCGAAGAACTCGACCACCAGGCCGGTCTTGAGGATCTCCTCGTACTGGATGATCGTCTCGCGGATCATCGCGTCGTACGCTGCCTGGACCACGGGGTCGTGCGGCCGGTGATCCATCTCGGCGTAGGCCTGCGCGATCCGCGCGGCCCGCGCCTTGTCGACCTTCTTGTACGTGCGGATCGGGCGGTACGGCACGCCGATCCGCTCGGCAGCGCGGCGAGCGGTAGCATGAGCTACCGCAAAAGGCCCGGCTTCGATCATGCCGACGCCCGGCACGTTCACCTGGTCGGGGAGCCCAGTGAGCTTCAGTCCTTCTGAAACGCCTTCGGCAGCATCGCTTCCAGTTCCGCCGGATACGGATCCGGCATCTCCTGGCCGGCCCAGATTGTGAACAGGTAGTCCTCTCGTGTAAGAGAGTCCCCCCTCGCTACCATCTGGGCCAAGATCGGGTGCGTTCCCGTCAACAGTTCCGGGAAGCGCTGGTGCAGCTCCTCCTTCGACATACCAGGTGGGGTTGCTGAACCCTCCTGCGGCTTCGAGGACTTGGGCGCGGGCGTCGTCGATTGAGAGTTCGCCGGATGAGAATTTTTGCCAGATAGCATTGATCAGTTCCTTCTGCGGTTTGGACTTGTTCGTGAACAGGCCTCGGACTGCTTCCCAGGTGATCGACTGCATCTCACGAGCGAGCACCCCCCGCGCCTGGGCGGCGAGCTGGTGCGCGTCCTGGCCGAACGCATACGTGCCGGACACTCCGAGGATAGCAGACGAGGCGCCAGCGCCAAGGTTATCCGTCACAGGTCCGTCACTTCCGCCGTACGGGTGGAGCCAGAGGGCGGCCACCGCGTGGGTGTCGATCGTGCTAAACCGGGGGTCGGCCGGGTTGTAGATGTTGTTGTAGAAGTTGCGGACCTTGTGCTCGGCGCCGATGTTGACATTCAGCCGGGCCAGGTCGTTCGACTCCATCGACTCGATCGCGGAGATGATGTTGTCGTTCGTCCCCCACGCGATGCGGATGTTCTTGCCGGTCTTCTCCGAGGTGACCCAGGAGCCGAACGCGCCTTCGGGCGTGATGATCCGAAAAGACGGGTCGTTGTACGCCTTGTCGAAAACGCGGATGTAGAGCGCTGCCAGGTTGGCGTCGCCACCTTCGCGGATCTGGCCGAAGGTCTTACCCTTGAGAGGTTCAAGAGCCGCCGCCATACGTTCGGCATTGCGCTCGCGGTCCTCGGCCGTGTACTTGCGACCCGCCGGCGGGGGCGCTTTCCTCGCGCCCTCGACGAGCGTCGCGATGGCGGCATCCATCTTCTCGTTCCAGGCCACGTCTCGGTGGTGCTTGACGATGTCGGCGACACGCTCGGCGAGCGAGACGTTCTGATACCAGTCCTTCTGCGGCGACAGTGCGGCGAGAGCGGCTGCGACCTGGCGCATCTCCACGCCGTAGCGATCGGCCATCTGGTTCGCGATCCGGTTCGCACCGACGTACCAGAGCTTGCTCCGCTCGCGGATGTGCTCGGGGATGCTGTCATAGATCCAGAGCAGGTTGTCCGTCAGGTGCTCAAGGATGAGTTCAGCGAGATCCTCCGGATCGGTCACGCCCTCGTGCGGGGGCATTCCCGAGTAGCCGGCCAGCCGCTCCGCGTTCTTGCGGAAAGTCTCCGGCGACTCGCGCATGTGATCGAGCGTAATGCCGTCGGTATCCAGGAGAGGGTCCGGCATGTCGACACCGGGCACTGCGTCCTTCGCCTTCGAGGTGGGGAACCGGGCGCCGAGCGCCTGGTTCAAGCCTCCGGCAGAGCTGTCCGTCTCGACCGGCTCCACCAGCGCGGTCTCCGGCTCGAACTGATCGACCGGGCGCACGGCGTTAGCAGGCTGCGCCTCCGGCGATGCAGCGCCGCCAGCTTCACCCGCAACCGGTGACTCGGGCGATACAGGCACGAGCGGCAGGCCGTCCGGACCCAGCGTCGGGATCGTGTCCGACTGCGACGCTGCGCGCTGGTCAGCCGCAGCGCGGCCGGCCTTCAGCTTCTCCTGCTCGGTCTTGACCTGGGGCCAGATGCTGTCCATCTGGAGCCGGATCCGGCGGGCGGCTACCGCGTCGCCGCGGCCCTCGGCGGCCTTCAGGTCGGCCCGCATATCGAGCAGCCGGTTCGAGGCCGACTGCCCGTTCTGCACGCGCAGGGTGTAGAGGTCGTTGTAGACGACGTCAGGGGTCGTGCCGATGTCCGATGCCAGGACGCTGAATACGTTCGCGGCCATCGCGGCCTGGACCTTCGCCTGGTCGCGCGGCATGTCCGGCCGAGCCGCGGTGAGGTCCGCGAGGACCGACGCAGCGACCGTGTCCTGGGCCTTCTTCCAGACCTCCTGCTGCTCCTCGGGCTGCATCTCGACGCTGGTCTGGTTCGCCTGCTCGATCTGCGCGGCTTTCTGCTGAAGCGCGACAGTGATCTCGGCCGCGCTCGGCGAGGCCGGGTCGACCCGGACGTGATCGACCAGGAGGTCGGCGATGCCGGTACCGGCGAAGTATGTCGCGAGGTCGGCGACCTGGATCTCGACGTCGGTGCCGAACGCGGCATTCTCCATCTGCTCGGCCAGCTCGGGCACGCTCTGCAGGATCGCCTGCGCCTCGGCGCCGCCCTGGTTCAACACCTCGGTCATCACCGCGCCGTCGATGAAGACGGTCTCGATCCCGCCCTCGACCGCGTCCTCGACGAACCCGCGGAACGCAGCCGGATCACGCTCGCGCGTCTGCGACGCGGCCGAGGTCTTGACCAGCTCCGAGACGTATTCCTTGACAGCCTTCGCACGCTCGCCTTCGGCCTTCTGCCGGGCCTGCGCGTCGACCGCGTCACCGACGGCCTGGATGCCGCGGGTCGTGCCGGTCACCGCGCCGGTCGCGACGACCGTGCTGATCAGGGTATTCAGCGCGGCGCTCGGCCGCTCCGAAAGGTAGTCGCCGAAGGTCTTCTCCGGATTGATGACCGCCCACTCGTTCAGATCCTGGAGCAAGGTCGCAACCTGCTCGCCAGGGATCTCGGACAGCATCTGGCCGGACAGCATCTTGACTACCCCGGTGTGCTTCGCGAGATCCTCGACCAAACGGCCGACCGGGAGCTTCTCCGTGGCGGCCTCTATCAGGGCCTGGCTCGTGCCGTAGACGAGCGACTGGGACACGCTGCGCCCTTTGTCCCGGGCCTCGCCGTATGACCGGCCGCCCTGGATCGCCGACAGCGGGGCCAGGACCAGGTTCGGGTTGCGCGTGGCGATTGCCGCCGGCAGCATGAGGAGCGACTGGCCCGCGCTCGTGATGCCGCCGAGCACCGCCTGTTGGCCGCTGCCGACGCCGGTCATGTCGCCCTGGAGATCCTTCGCTACCTGGGCCTGCTGACCGCGGAACTTCGCGAACTCGGCCGCGGCGCGCTGGGCCGGGCCGGCCAGGCTGTCGGGCAGGAACTCGCCGGCAGTCTCGGCGCCGGCCTGCGCGACGCCCCATAGGCCTTCGTTCGCCTTCGGCACGGCCGCGACGACGGCGCCGGCCGCGCGCTTGCCGAACGCCAGCACCTCCTCGACCGCGGTGAGCTGCGGCACGTCGTCCTGCGCAACCCGCGCGACGCGGACGTCGGCCAGGGCGCGCTGCGTCGCGGGGTGGCCGGCGGCGGCGTCGGCCGCCGACTTCACGAGATAGGCCCGTTCGAGCTGTTCCTGGTTGCGATCGGCGACATCGAACGGCACACCGTACCGGTCGGCGAGCTGGCCGATGCGGGCGGCGCGGTCCGGGTCGATCTGCGCCCCGACGCCGACCGAGGCGCGGACGCGGCTGTCGGCCTGCTCCTCCTGGTCAAGGACCGCATCGTACTCGTTGACGTCCGGAGTCTCGGCAGGCACGATCGAGGGGGCCACGGCCTGCGCATTCTCCGCGCGCCGCTTGTCTTCCTCGGCCTGCTGGTTCAGGAGGTCGTCGTACTCGTTCATCGGGGGATGTCCTGGATCAGGGGGTTCGGTGGAGTCTTCGGCCTGGCAGCGTAGAGCTTCGCGATTGCCTCGCTGGTCACCGGGATGTTCCGGCGCTGCAAGGCCTGCGTGATCTTCTGGACCTCGGTGTCAGGAACGCCCATCTGGCGCGCGGCCTTACCGGCCTGCTCGGGCGTGACCTGGTAGGCCTTGGACGTCGAGTTGTAGATATAGCCGACGTCGGTAACGGTCTCGACAGAGAGCCGGTCGAGCACTACCTGACGCTCGGCCTGCGTCAGCTTCCGACCTTTCGACAGGGCCTCGCGGTTTAGCGCGTCGTTCGCGGCGAGCTGCCAGTTGGCGCGCTCGGCCTTGTCGAGTTTCATCTTGTCCGCTGCCACCTTCACGTCCTGCGCGGCCGTGGTGATGTCGAGCTTCGATAGGTCCGCGCCGGCACCGGCCTTCTTCAGCTCGGCCCGGACCTGGCGCTGATGGGACGTCATCATCGCGTACTGCGCCGGGGTGAAATTCTTTTCGTCCTTGCGGAGGTCGACGCTCGCGAACCAGGCCGGGTCGTCGACCGCCTTGTCCAGGACGTCGGCCGCCAGGAGGCCGCCTTGCTGATTCAGCTCGCGTTCTTTCGCGACCCGGTCCCGCTCGGCCAGCGTGTACTGGCGATTGTCCTTCGCGTTCGCCCGCTGCTCCCGGGTGTAGGCCAGCGTCTCGTCCGACTGGGCCCGGGCCCGCTGCTTGTCCTTGATCGCCGCGACTGTCTTCGGATCCATCCGGGCGACAACGGCCGGGTCGATCGCACTGAACAGACCGGTTTCGTTGAACTGGCTCCAGCCTTCCTCGTCGGCCGTCGCCTGCTCGCGCTGCTGCGCGGTGCGCTGGCGCGCGAACCGGGAGGTGATCTCGGCGATAGCGTCCTTCTCTTCCTCGCCCGACAGCTCGGACTGCGCCTTCTTGATCGCCTCCGACTCCGACAGCTCCTCGACGTCGATCACCTGATCGGCGAACGACTGCGCCTTCTCGGCCTTGTCCGATGCCTCGAACACCTTGGCGAGTCGAGTCTTCGTGCTCTCATTCAGCTCGTGGTTGCCGACCGCCTCGTCGTAATAGGCGTGGGCCGCTTTCGTGTTCTTGCTGCTGATCAGCGCGGACACGACGCCGTCGTGCAGCTTCGACAGGTGGGTCAGCTCCAACGCCGCATGGCTCGCCTTGTCGAGCCCGGTCGTGCGCGCGATCAGCGCCGTCCGCTCGATCACATCCTGCCGGGCGCCGAGGAGCGCTTCCTTGCTCGTGGGGTTCTGCGCGGCCAGCTCGGCCGACACCTGGATCGTCGACTTCGCGGCCTCGACCGTGGCCTTCCGGTTCTCGACAGCCTCGTGCTCGCTGACCGAAATCTCGGACTGCAGGCGCAGGCTGTCGTAGATTTTCGAGAAGGCCGTCTGCTGGCGGGGGTTGGCGAGCTTGCCTTCGTACGCGACCCGCTGCTCGTCCATCCACTTCGTCGCTTCGCCGGTCACGCCGAACGCGTTCACGCCGGTCTTCTGCTTCCACTCAAGCTGCTTCTGGGCGAACGCCTTCTTGATCTCCGACTCGACGACCATGACCTGGGCCTGATCCCGGCGAAGATCAATCGTCGAGATCGCGTCCGAGAGCGACTTGGTCGCGTTCGACAGGTTGCGGTTCGCGTCCTCGTTCGGGACGTACTGCTGCGCGTTCAGGCTGCCGGCGGTCACGGCCGCGGTCATCCGGGTCGACGGCAGCGCGTTCGGGCCCGAGGGCAGCTCGCGCTGCGTGGTGTAGGTCGGCACGCGTGCCATTATTTCCTCCGCTGCTCTTCGGCGTACGACCGGGCCGCGCTCGACACGATGCTCGACACGAACGCGCGGTCAGGGTCCGAGGCGACCGGCACGTCGCTTGCGCGCAGGATCGCCGCCCGGTTGCGGCTATCAAGTGCTTGCATGCGCAGAGCCCAGGCCTCGCGCTCGCCGTTGAACGCCTTCGTCTGCGCGTCCTCTTCGCCGAGCACGTCGGTGTCGGTCAGGATGTTCGCGACGCTGCCGGAGTCGAGCGCGACACCGCTCTTCGCGAACGCCGTGCGCTGCGCGCCCTTGAGCAGGCGCGTGTTCGTGCGCGAGTTGCGGACCGACATGCCGGCCCGGTACAGCGCGTCGGCGGCCTGCCAGTTGGCGAGCTGCGCATTGTTGTCCGCGAGCTGGGCCTGGGCCTCGTTCGCGATCTTCTGCGACGCGGCCGACCGCTCCTGGAGCTTCGCCTTGTCCCGTGCGTTCTGCGCGTCGATGTAGGCGCCCGCGCCCTCGACGATGAAGTTTACCCAGCTCATTGCGAGACCTCCAGATCAAAGGCCATCGACAGCACCTTGAACGGGAACGGATCGACCACCGCGACAGTGACCGTCGTCTCGTCGGTCCAGGCCGGCGAGACCGGGACAGACACGTCCTCGGTCCGCAGCTCGGGCGGCTCTCCCATCAGCTCGTCGAACCGGGGCACGGCCTCGACCAGGTCGTCCGCGTTCGGCCCGACGAAGAAGCCGGCGGACCGGTGGACGCGGAGCAGAACCTCGTTCACGTTCTTGCGATGCCCAAGTCCGTAGGCACCGACGCCTCTAACCTCCACCAAAATAGGCAACGTCCGGATCGTGCCCTGGTACGGCTTGCCGACGATGACGTAGCTGCCGGGCATGTCGAGGTCGATGCGGCCGTTCTCGACCGTCTTCGGCGTCTGCAATCCACCGTCCACGACGACGGAGACTTCCTCGCCTTCGAGCTGCCAGAGGTTGTAGACCGTCGACACGTCATTGCCGAACCCGTCGTACTTCATCGCGCCGTCAAGGCGGACCGCCTTCACGCGGTCATCACCGAAGTAGCGGTCGAGGATCTGGTCCATTGTCTCGATCTGAAACCGGCTGTGGCCGAAGCTCGTGCCCGGCTCCCACCGACGGACCGAGAAGAACACCTTGTCCTCGACGCCGTTCGGGATGACCGCGACCGACTTGAACAAGCAGCCCTCGACATCGTGCTTGTGCCAGGCGATGGCGTTCGACTTCGGGTGGTAGGTCAGCGAGCGCAGCCCGCCGTTCGCCGTGACCACCCACAGGATGCGGTACGGGGATTCCTGGATCGCCATGCTGACGATCCGCTCGCCGTCGATCAGATGCGGCGCGAGCTTGCAGAGGTCGTTGACGACGTGGCCGCCTTGCTCGTAGCTGTACCGGATCTCGTGAACGTGTGCCCCGCGCTCGGCGGAATAAAGAACCGCATCGTCGACAACCGCCGGCTGACAGGGACTAGCGCCGACGTAGCTGCGGGCCTGGACTGACACGTTTGTCGGCGAGATGGCCTGCTCGCCGCCAGTGAGCCGGAACACCGCCGAACGGGTGAGCACGAGCAGATCGGACAGCGAAACGATGTGCTCGATCTGGTTCATCTTCAGCGTGGCGAGGTTGAACGATGCGGCGTCGTCCGGGGCCGACGGGCGCGTGTACGCGGCGGAAGTCTCGCTCCCGGTCCGAAGGCCGTAGATTGTCTGCGGGATAGAGGCCGCGCCCCCGAACCACTTGCGTTGCTCGTGGTAGCCGACCGCGCGGAACTTGAACCCGGTCATTGGGTAAGACAGGTTCTCCGGCGTGCGCCCGGTCTGACTACGCATGTACGATAGGAGCGAGCGGTCCGTGGGAGTTCCGCTCGGCAAACTTCCCGCGTCCGCGAGCCAGGCCCATTCGTTCGATGGGAGCCTAGCGTATATCCCGATGGCCGAATCGTTGTTGATACCGGCACCGCTCGCCGTGAAGTTGAACTGCGCCGCACCGTCAGATGGATCGAAGGTCGCCCCTACATACGAGGCAAACTCCTCGACCCGGACGCCGTTGACCGACTGAACCCGGGTGAGCATGTACTGCTGATAGACCGGCGCTGTGCCCACCGTGGTGGTGGTTACCGAGTTGACGCTAACCGAAAACAGTGCGGCCCTTGCCGTTTGCTCGTTCAAGTCGACCGGCGCGATCGACCAGGTGCCGCCGGACCGCTTGATCGTCTGCGCCGCGACGGCAGGACAACATACCGTGAGCACGTCATACGACTGGGTCCAGTGCAAGGTCTCCAGGTCGGCGCCGCCCCACGGGCTCGTGAGCTGCACCGCGTGGTGGTACGTGACCGGCGCGCCGTCCACCGTGTTCGCGATCTCCCAGTCAGCGTTGAACGTCGTGCCCTCGGTCCCGCCGCGCAACGACCAGTTGCCACCGGTCCCCGTCTGCAGGAAGAACCACTGGCCGACCATGCAGTCCGGCCCGGCCGAGACGTAGATCAGGTTGTTCGCGGCCAGGTCCGGCGACACGCCGTCCGGTGCCAGCTCGTACCCGTCCATCACGCCCGTCTCCGCAGCCGCCTTGTACTCGGTGCCGCCGGCCGCGTGGAATCGGATGAAGTCGACGTTCACTTCGAGCACGAACGCGTCGGTGTCGCTGAAGATGAACGGGATCAGCCGCGAGCCGACCGCCGTCTTCTGCTGCGACATCTGGTGGAACGACAGGCCGGGCCGGAACATCGCGGGCCCGTGCGGGAGGGTGATGAAGTTGTTGCACTCGGCGAGCGCAGTCTGGTACTCGGTGGTGCCGGCCAGGCCCGCCATCTCGGGCGCGATCTCGCCGAGGGCGAACGAACGCTGCAGGGTCTTCACGAGCGGTCCACCCAGGCGTCTTCGAGGAACGGCGCGTTGACCCCCCGCGCGAGGATGTGGGCCGGCGTGTACTTGCGACGCTTGTCCGCGTCCGCGTTCTGGTCGTTGGAGTCCTGGCCCGCGGCGGCGATGAGGAACTCGCGGGCCTTCACGCGCATCGCGTCGGCCGCGCGCTCGTTCTTGCGGACCGGGCCCGCGAGCAAGGCCGCCAGCTCGTACGACAGATAGAGCACGAACGCGGGCGGGAACCGGCCGGTGTCCTCGGTGAACCCGACGTACTTCAGGATCGTGGCGTCGGGCGGCATGTCGGTCAGCAGGATCCGCTGGCCGGCCGGGCCGGTCTCGATCGTGAACGTGAGCTGGCCCTGGAGCACGTCGAGCCCGAGCGGGGACACGAGTCCGATCACGCGCAGGCAACCGGGCGGCAGCGCGTAGGCGTGGGCCCAGCGGCCATACAGGTCCGGGTTGACAGTGATCTCGGCGAGCGCCTTGCGCTCGGTGGCGAACTGCCACGCGTGCCGCGCGAGGGCGAACCGGAGCGCGATCGGATAGAACCGGCTCGCGTGGTGTGCCTGGATCGACGCATCGGGAGGCGCGATGCTCGACACCTTGGCAGAGTCGCCAAGATGGGAGAGCGCCAGGTTCACGATGTCGACCGCAGATGCCACACGAGCCTCGATATCAGGGCCCGCGCCGGCCCCAAGAAGGAGACACGGCGCGGGGTACTACGCGGGCCGGGCTCGGTTCCGACTAGCTGTCCGTGGCCCCCGACCCTAAAGACCAGCCCGGCTTCCAGGCTGGTTCGCTTCTCACCCCAGGTCGGCAATGCTCGACACGGCTTGCGGCCCGCGAGCAGCCGCCTGGGCCTTCGCGGCCTCGGCGGACTTGTCGACCTTCGGGGCGGCTGCTTTCTTCGCAGCCTTGGCCTCGGCCGCGATCTTCTCGGCCTCGGCTCGGGGGGCACACCAGGCGGCCTTGTACCCTTCCGGGACTTCGACCTCTTGGCCGGGCCGCACCCGCGACCCGTTGTAGAACGCCTTCGTCAGCGCGATCTGCTTCATCAGATGATCCCCGGAGCTTCCGGATAGGCTTCGTACTTGCCCGGGTCGGTGGTGATGAAGAAGTCGACCTTGCCTGTGGACACGGCCTGCACGGCGGTCGTCTGGACGATGCCCAGGAACCGCTCGTAGGTCCGGCCGCGGGGCAGCGCAGCGCGCACGATCTCCTTGCCCTCGGTCAGCGCGGTCACGATCGTGGCCGGCGTCAGGATGTGCGGCGTCGAACTGGAGACGTGAACCGCAGCAGATTCATCCGACCGGAGCGCGAACGCGACGGTGGCCGTGTTATCGGCCGAAGTGAACGGCACGGTAACGCGGCCGACCAGGTAAAGCTGGCCGTTGTCGTTGGGATCCTTCAGCACCGGGGTCGGGCCGAGGTCGATCTGGCTACCGATCAGGTAGCTGTTGGCGGCGCCGGTGTTGGCTGCGACGTTGTCGCAGAGTTCGGAACGGGAGTCAATCAACATGGTGGTTTTCCTTTTCAGTGTCAGGCCGAGCGGTAGCATGCGCTACCGCCCGAGTCGCGATTACGAGACCAGGTCTTCCGCGTTGTGCAGAGCGTCGACCCGACGAACAGGGATCCCGTCGAACATCGTGACCCGCTTGCCGGCCACCGTCTCGAACGTGAGCTGGCTCGACACTTTGTCGAGGATGCCCAGGCGAAGCGCGGTGCGGGCCTTGCGCGTCATGTAGAACCCGAGGCGGCCGGTGCCGGCGTTGGGGATCCGCTCGACTGCCTGGATCATGAACTCGATCAGCGCCTTCGCCGCCGAGCCGCTTGCGACCATCGTGTCCGTGATGTTGCAGATCCGGACGACGTAGCGCCAGTCGCGAACCGACAGACCGGCGTCCCAGCGGTAGTGGGAGCGGTACGCTTCCATCCGGCCGCCAGCACCGTCGATGCTCTCGATCGTGACCTGACCCTTGTCCTGCATCTGGATGCCGCCCTGCGAGCCTTTCGGGTAGATCCCGTGGACGCTGTTGGCACCCCAGCCGACCAGCCAGATGGACTGGTTGTCGGTCGAGTTGCCGCCGGCCTTGATCACGTTGTCGCCGTTGTCGGCCGTGGTCGAGTTGAATCGCGGGGCCAGGCCGGTGAAGGCCTCCGGCTCCGTGCCTTCGTTGCCGTAGAACAGCGTCGAGGCGAACTCCTGGGACATGCCTTCGACGTGGCCGTGGTCCTCGACCAGACGGAACGCAGCGGTGTTGCCGTTGAGGTCGGCGAGCGCCTTGTCAACTTCCGCATACGCTTCCATCATGCCGATGTTGTCGGTGACTTGCGCGTAGCCGCCCTTCGTGGGCTGGACGCCGCCGTACAGCTTGCGCCAGGTCGGCTCGGGGATACCGGTGCGGACCGAGGTCTTGTGGCTCGCGGGCTGGTTGGCCTCGATGGTCACGAAGTCCTGGATCACCTCGTTCGTCTCGTCGAGGATCTCGACGATCTTGGCGACCTTGTGATCGGGGTCCAGGGTCGACACGAAGTCGATCAGGGTCGGGTGGATGGTGGAGAGTGCAGACATGGTTCAAATTCCTTGCGGTGGTGTGGGGTTACTTGCCGTCGTACATGACCTCGTGCGCAGCCTTCCTGGCTGACGCGGGCCCTGCGTTCGGCGTCGCAGCGGCGACGTCCTGCTTGAACAGCTTTCCGACCTTCACGAACATGCGAACGACTTCCGGGTGGTTCTCCAGGCCTGTGGCCTTCAGGAGCCCGACCAGCTTGTCGTTGCCGACCTTCGTCAGCGCGACGCCCATCTCGACCTTGGCGGTCTCGGCGAGCGCGCCACCGATCTCGGGATCAGCGTTCGTCGCGGTCTTCCAGCTCTCGATCGCAGCAGCGATGTCGGACGTCTGCTTCGCCTGATCGGCGACGCTCTGCTCGTACAGCTTCTGCGCTTTGTCCTGGGGCAGGCCCAGCTCTTTCGCAGTCGCGACGACCCTGTCCGACACGGCCTTGTCGACCGTCTTCCCTTCAGCCACCGTGAACGCGGCGTATTCGGCCGGAGCGGTGCCTGCGTCACCAGCAGCGGGCGCCGCGGCCGGCGCTTGGGCCGGGGCGGGCGCAGCCGGCGCGGGCGCGGGGCCCGCAGCGGCAGGAGCGGCTGCTGTTCCGGGATCGGCGGGAGCCGGTGCCGGAGCCGGGGAAGCGGGTTCACTCCCCGGTTGATTCGTTGTCTGTTGCGTCATCTCGTGTCTTCGGTTGGAACGTCGTGAAGTTCTCTGCCTGCATCTGGACGAAAAGCTCGGGGCAGTGATCCCGTAGATCACCGATCAACTGCAGTCCCCCGTTCCTCATCCCCTCGTTGAAGTCGCCGTGCCTCGTTCCGGTGAAAGTCGGGTGGTAGATCCCGGCCCTCTCCAGCAGTCGCCACACCAGCCGCCTGCCTCTCGCGTCGCTCATCAACCACCGGTAGTCATCCCGGAGTTGGAGCGCCGCTGCGCGGGCGGCCTGTCGAGCCTTCACATGACGGTTCCCCTTGTGAGTTGCTTCAGCCATTGGATTCACTGCTCATACCCCCATAGTAGCAGGAGCTACCGGCGAGGGTCAGACCATCCCCGCCGCGGTAGCTACAGCCGGGGCCACGTCGGTCGGCGAGCCGGCGCCGGCCGCCGACGCCTGGGCGCTGTTGAGGTCCGCCTTGCTCGCCTGCTCCGCGACCGCGGCCTGGGCCTGCGCCTTCTCGGCCTGGGCCCGAGCCTCGCGGATCGAGACGAGCACCTCGTCATCGACCACGATCGACGGCGGCACCCCGAGCATCTCGGCGTACTCGTCGACGAGCGCGTCCTCATCGAGCTTGTCCAGCACCCGAGGCTTGACCTGGGCCACCGCGGTCACGGTGCCGATGAACCGGTCGACCGCCGAAGCGCTCGCGGCTTTCATCGCCTGGACCAGCATGCCCTCGACTTCGAGCGTGATGTCCTTGTCCTGCAGCTCCTCGGGCGGCTCGTCGAGCAGCGGCTCCAGGCCGGCCGCGATCCGCTCCTCGTCGTGGCGCACGAGCGCGTCGTACGAAATGTCGCCAAGCCGCTTGAGCATGGTCACCGTCCGCTCGATCACTGGCCCGAGCGCGAGCAGCTTCTCCTCGTGCCGCTCCGCGATCTCCCGAGCGGTGATGTTCGAGCGGGTGTCGTTCGCCAGCATCTTGAAGAGGTCGACATACATGCCGCTGTTGATCCGGCCCTCGACCCGGGCGATCTCGGCGTCGAGATCCGCGAGCTTGAGCTGCACCTCGAACGCCGCGCGCACGCCCTGGTTCGGACCGGTCGCGTCGAGGTAGCTCACCCCGCCGGGCAGGAAGTCCGCGCCGTTCGTCTTCATCGACGTCGGGGCCACGATCGGCGGATTCGACTGGTGGTCGATGACCTTCGCCTTGGCAAGCTCGGTGGCCTGCAGCGAGTTGACGTCACCGAGGACGCTCATGCCCGGGCTCGACCCGTAGACGTCCTGGCCCCGCACGACCCAACGGTTGACCAGGGCCGGGAACTGATTGAAGCCGCTGTCCTTCAGAAGCTGGTCGTCCCTGCAGCCTTCCTCGAACGCGGACGAGCGGAACGCCATGTCGGCCGCGAGCGGGCTGTCGATGTCGCGCGCCGAACGCGGCTCGATGACGTGGACCACGCGGACGACCTCGTCGAGCTTGCCGTGCTCGATCAGCCGCTTCACGGTGTCGCTGACGTTGTCCTGGCCGTAGTTGCGGATCATCTGGCTGACGGTCTCGTCGGTCTCCCAGTAGATCGTGTCGACCTCGCCGCGCTCGTTCACCGCGATGCAGTACGTGCCGACCGTCAGGAAGGTCGTGTGCAGGACATGCCGAAGCGCGGTCGAGAACCGGCCCTGCTCATCGCGCAGGTTCGTGTCGACGATCGCCGCCCCGGTGCCGAACACGCCGGTCTCCTCGTACAACTGGGGCAGCGTGAGGTACAGGTTGCCGGCCGCGTACAGCGAGCGGGTGACCTCGTTGACGTTGTCCAGGTACCGGCGGACCGAGTCGATCTTGCCGTCCGGGCCTGGCAGCGCGTACTTCGACCACTGCTTCGCCGGGTTCGTCATCCCCGAGTGGAAGCCGGCCGCGAGCGTGCCGGCCGCGAGAACCCCGGTGTTGTTCAGGATCCGGTTGTCCCGGCGCCGGCCGCGCGAGACATCGCGGCCTGACAGCAGGTAGTGCCCGTTGCGCGGGAGCATGACCGAGCCGAGGTCGCGATAGCTCGCGAGCCAGGAGCTGCGATCGTCGCGAAGCTTCACGAGCCGCAGACGCAGCTTCGCGAGATCGGTCTTACCCTTCGGCGGCTTGTTGTCTTCGTACATGTCATGCCCCTAGGAGGGTGTTCCCCGATGCGATCAGGTGGTTGATTCGTTTCGCTGGGTCGGTCAGCAGCGTCTGGTTCCGGTTCTCGATCATGTTCTGCCGATAGAACTCACCGGACAGAACAGGAGTCGGCGCGGTTGGCGGCGCGGTCGGCTGCTCCAGGACCGGGGCCTCGGCCGGCGTCGACGACACCTGGCTCCCGCCGGACTGGGTCGCGCCGTAGACGGTGCTGCCGATCGCAAGCATCTCGCTCGCCGTCAGGCCGGTGCCGAGGACGCCGGTACTCGTTGCCGCGATCGGCGCGGCGCCCGCGAGCGGGGTCGCCGTGATCGCGCCAGGCGCCGCGACCGGGGTAACGACGGTCCCGGTCGTTGCCTCGGCGCCGACAGTCCCGGCCGCCGCTTCGCCGCCAGCGGCACTGCCGAGCCCGGCCGCCGCCCCGTAAGCAGCAAGCGCCACGGCGCCCATCGTCACGATGTTGCCCGCGAAGTCCCCAAGCTGTTCGCCGAACGAGTACCGCGTGTCTCGCGGCTTCGCGTTGGAGACCGCGCCGTCGGGGCCGAAGTTGAACTCGACAGACTCGGCGAGACCCGGTTGCCACCAGAACTTCTCGCCCGACCTGAACGCCATGTCCGGCGTCGGCGAGGGGGGCAGCATCGCCGCTGCCGAGCCCTCGACGCCTGGCTCCAACGAGCGGGTGGCGGTCACCGGGCCGTACGGACTGTCGTAGGTGATCGTCTGCACGATCTGCGGCATGTCCCCGGTGCCGGCGTTCGACTGGCCGGTCAACCGCGGGTTCGTGAGCTGGCCCGCCGTGAGCGAGGCGAACTGGCGCAGGCGCTCCTGCGAGGCGGCGATCTCGGGATCGTTGTTCGGGTTGGACTGCGTGCCGTCCGGCGCCTTGTGCCCGCTCCATCCCTGCCCGCCGAGGAAGTCGTTGAATGCCATGCTCAGTCTCTCCTGTCCCGTGGGTCGTACTGCCGGCGTGCGTTCATCGACTGCTGCGCGCGCATCGACGCCTCGATCGGGTCGTAGTCGCGGCGGATCTGCGCGGGTGACGATTGGAAGTCAGCGAGCCGCGGAGTGGGAATCGCGGCCAGGCAGACCGCGGTCGCGCGGTCCGGCGATCGGCCGATCCGCTCCTTGATGTCGTCGGTGTCTTCGAGCCAGATCGCGGTTCCCTTCTGGAACCAGCGGTACGCGAGCAGCTCCTGGCGCAGCAGCGGATCAGGCGGCAGCGCGATGCCGGTGTTCGCCGCCGGGTCGAGCTGGTCCCGAAGGCGCCACACCATCTGCGCCCGCTGATTGCCGAACTGCAGGGTGCCGGTGCGGTCCGGGCCGGTGGCCTTCTCCGCGACGTTGACGGCGAGCACCTGGTGGACGCCGCCAGCGACGAGCGAGTCGTAGCACGAGGCGCCGACGCCGATCACGTCGACATGGATCGGGGGCCGGTGCCGGCCGACGTTGATCGCGACCAGGCCGGCAGCGGCCGGGCCGTTCGGCGTCGTCTTGCCCGGGTGGCTCTCCAGCTCGCCGTACCAGTTGCCCTCGTGCCGGTCGGCGATGACCGTGTTGTCCTTGCCCCCGCGAGCGACGTCGACGCCGACCGACTCGATCGCACCGAGCCGGGCCGGCTTGGTCCAGCGGGCCATCGCGGCATCGAGCCACTCGGCCGGGATCACCTGGAACGGATCGTCCGTCAGGTTGCGCTTGAACAGGCCCTTGAGCAGGCGCGAGCGGAACGGTTCCGGCATCGACTGGAGCTGCGCCTTGTACCCGCTGTTCGCGTAGTAGCTGTTGTCCTCGACCCGGGAGAAGATGAACGTCCGCGACTTCGGGTACGCGATGCGGTCCTTCAAATCCGCGGCGTCCGGGAAGCTCACCGGCTCGGGGCCGGACACCTCCAGCTCCTCGTCCGTGACCGGGCTGCGCACGAACCAGCGAAGCTCGCCGGACACCGCGGGGTTCGGGTGCTTGTCGTCGAGCCAGGGGCCGAAGAACTCGAACACCCACTCGCCCGCGGGATCCATCGGCGGGTTCATCGGCAGGAAGAGCTGGCAATGCTGCAGCGAATCCTCGGACCGGATCCACGATGCCAGGAACCGGACCGTGAACTCGGAGAACTGCGCGGCCTCGTCGAACACGAGCAGGTCGTGCGGACGGCCCTGGTATCCCTGCTCGTCGGAAGGCCCGGCCTCGGGGTTGCCGGCATGCTCGATCGAGCCGTACTCGATCGACACTCCGGGCACCGACGGTGGGCGCCAGACCTTGTCGATTCCGCTGTGGCCGTCACGAGAGCCGAGGATCGTGCCGAGCCGATCGTTGATCGCCAGCAGCTCCTTGTACGACCGGCGCAGGAACAGCGTGCGCTTGTGCTTCATGAGCGCCAGGCCGATCGCGGTCTCGGTCTTGCCGCCGCCGGCCGCGCCGCCGTAGCCGATCACGTCGGCCGTGCTGGCGAACGCCATCTGCTGCGGACCGTTCGCCGGGTCCGGGGACCAGAGCGGCTCGGGCGCCTGCTCGATCGTGAGGATCGTGTTGCGCTCGTCCTCGGTCATGAACGGCAGCAGATCAGCCGAGGTCATGCTCGTCCTTGCGCGCCTGCGCCTTGAGCACGATCTGCCGGATCGCCTCGTCCTTCTCGGCCCGGGTCATCCGCTCGGTGACCACCGACGCGTTGAGGTCGACGCTCGACCGCTCGCGGTACCGCTCGGGCCGGTGGGCCTTGAGCAGGAACTGCATCAGGCCGTCGGACACGACGCGCTCGTGGCCCACGACCGCGCCCTGGTGGTAGACGGCCTTCAGGTACCCCGGCCCGGCCCGCTGGTGGGCCTCGGCCTCAAGCAGGCCGATCGAGTGATCGATCGCCTCGTCCCACTCGCGGCGGAAGTCCGGGTCGGCCTCGCGCCTGGCGTACGCGGTCGACGGCTTGATGCCGGCATCGCGGCAGGCAGCGGCGACGTTCGGCACCTGGCCGAGTCGCCGGAGGAAGAGATCCCATTCGAGGGGGAGGATAGGTGTGCCCATTCCCCCAGAGTAGCAGGAGCTACCGGCGATCGAGCCAGTGCACCGGACGTGTCGCCGGCAGCGACAGGAGACTCGGACGTGTCGCCGAAGCGGCGAGCGGGCGACAGATGATCGACGGGGGTCGGGGGCGGCGCCCGGGCGATTGCCCCTTGTCCTAACTTGCCCTACCCGAATAGGGCCTACCTTTTATATACGTTATATATGCATTATATTTCATGTATTATAATGCATATTATATCTATTAATTCTAACCTTTAAAGAGATAAGGTAGATAAGACAAAGGGCTGGAAACCCGCATAAACGCTGGGAAGCAGGCTGGCCTACCACAGCTCCGCGAAGGTAGGCCAGCCCTATCCCCGACAAAGGGCAATTCACTCTTCACAGCAGCTCGCCGGCCGGGTTCACAAAATACCAGCGCCGTACCCCATCTTCCATGACCCGCTGCCTCATCCATCCGTGCCGCCTCAGGGCAGCGCCTGCCCTTATTTCACCGGCCCGATTCTGCTGGCCTGCCGGTACCTGGAGGGCCGCCGACATCACCTCCGACGTAGTCACCCGGGCCAGGTGGGCCCCATTGCGACCGAGCCAGCGGCCGATCGGCTCGTCCCACGCATCGACCCGAATGAAGGCCTCCTGCCGGTCCGCTGCGCGCTCTTCGAGCCCCTCCCAGGCGATCCCATCGGCGAGCCAGCGGTGCAGCCCCTCGGCCCACAGTTGGTCCCTGTCAGCCTCGATCGCGTCCGTGTCGCACATCCCGACCTTGACCGGCGCGTACCGCCGGTTGCCGGTGGGGTCGTCCAGGAAGTCCTCGTCGTTCGTGGTGGCGATGAGCACGATCCGCCGCCCGTACTCCACGCCGAACTCCTTGTACTTCGGGGTCCAGAACTCGTGGGTCCGGGTGATCAGGGCCTTGACACTCTCCCGGTCCCTGGAGCCGAGGCCGCGCAGCTCGGCGACCTCGCCGACCAGGGCGCCCCGGATCTGGCGCGCGAAGTCCGCGTCGCCCGTGGCGAGCGATATTTCGCGGAAGTGACTGATCGAGGGCGAGATCGCTTTCACGCTCGACGTCTTGCGGCAACCCTGCCGGCCGACCAGGACCGGCATGATGTCGACCTTGCACCCGGGATCCATGATCCTGCCGGCCAGCGCTGTCCACAGGTAGAGTCCGAGCTGGCGGGTGTAGTCGTTGTCCTCGGTCTGCAGGTAGCCCGGGAAGAACCGCCCTGCCCTCTCGACCCCGTCCCAGGCCGGCAGTCCCTGGAGCCACTCCTGCGCGCTGTCGTGCCGGTGGAACCGGGCGATGAGGTGGACAGCTTCCTTCAGGTCCGCGGTCGAGATCCGCTTGAACCGCGCGTCCCGTTCGAGCCGGATCCGCATCAGGGTATACAGCTCGTCGGTGAACGGCTCCCAGCCGTGGCCCTCGTTGTTGACCTGGACCTGGTCCGTGAAGATGTCGTGCCTCAGCGCCATCCGCGTGGCCTCGCCGTGCCGCACGAACCCGGTGAGCGCCTCGACGTCCGGCTCGATCCGGCCGGTCTTGTCCCGTCGCACACGCGGTAGCGTGAACGTGTTTGCTGGCAGGACCACCTCGTTGCCGTTCTCGTCGACGAGGACGGTCGCAGGAGCTACTGGTTCGTCCGGCAGAATCTCGAACCGGTCGCTGATGTCCTCCTGCCAGCCGGCCTCGCGCGCGTACATCGCGATCGAGGCCGCGGTGATCACGGCCCCGTCCCGCGGCTTGCCGGCAGCGGCCCACTGCTTGCGGTCCTCGGCGTCCGACCAGTCCGGGCACCGGCTGCTGTACGCGGCCTGGAAGAGCTGCAGCCCCTCGTCGCTGCCACCGGTCGCGTGGTGGACACCGAACAGGATCTGCAGGTACTTGTCATAGTCCGGCCCGTCGTTCGGGATCGACTCCAGCATCGCGGCGAGCGTGCTCCCGTCATAGCTGGTGCTCGCGACCGCCGGCAGCGTCGGCCGCTCGACAACCTCGACCGGGTCCGAGGCTTTCCACACGACGTTGACGCATCCGTAGCGCGAGAGCGGCTCCCAGGTCACGGGGTCGATGAAGACCGACTTGCCGGCCAGCGGCAGGACGAACATGTTCCCGAAACCGTCCGCCGGAACGGATGCCTGCTTCGGGAAGACCTCGACCTGTCCGGCGGCGACGCCGCGCGTGCCGTTCGAGAAGCCGGCCCGGCCGAGGACGTGGAAGAGCGCCTGGCGCACCGAGTGCGCGTCCTGCGGCTCGTCCCATATCGCGATCAGGTGCAGGCCTCGGCCCCCGCTCGACCGGTAGGCGTGGAAGACGATCCCGTCGAGCGCGGCCTCGCCGTCGATCAGCTTGGCCGCCTCGACCATCTTGGCCCAGGAGGTCTCGCCCTTGTGGCTGTCGAGGTCGAGGAGCGCGAGCCGCGTAGTGCTCGTGCCTGGCGCGATCGGGCAGCAGCCGTACCGCACCCCGCTGTCGCTGACATGCTGCTCGATCTTCGCTTCGGTGAGGGGCCGGGTGGTCCAGGCTGCTGGTGACCCCGGCTTGCTGATGGCCGTGTGGCCGGTGAAAACACGGTCGAGGACCGGCCTGATCGAATCGATCATCTGCAGTGGGGTCATTGATGCCCTTCGTGAAGGTATACGCTACCCCCACTGTAGCAATTGCAACCGGCTATGTTGCATATTCCGCTCCCGAAAGCTACATTCTGTGAATTAACGCAAGCGCTTGAGCTACCGACGAACGGCATAATTGTCGGCCTGAACGGCAAGCGGGCGCTTGCCGCGAATCACTGTCAAATGGAGAGTTAGGCATGGCGAAGTTCACAGGAGGCAAGCCGCGGAAGGCCGTCCAACCCAATCCTGTCCACGAGTATCGCAAGCGCAACCTGGACCTCTTCCTCGTATCCGGTGAGATGCGCAGGATCGATCTCGCGAGGCGGATGTGGGGCCAGGACAGCGACGGTTCCTTCCTGGGACAGATGCGCCGCGGGGAGAAGCTGATCAGCGAGGACAACGCGTACCTGATCGAGCAGGCGATCGGCTACAAGCCTGGCAGGCCCAAGGGCTGGCTCAGTCAGCCGCCTGGTGGACCGTTCGGCGCGACGCCGCCCGAGCGCGTGCTGTCGGCGGGGCCACTGAAGGCCGAGCCGGCCGACTCGGTCGTGGTCAAGACAAAGGCCGAGGCCTGGGCCGCCGCGACGACCGCGCTGCTGCGCCTGGCCGAGGACGCCGGCCTCGAAGTACCGGAAGACAAGTACGAGAAGCTCGCGGAAGCAGTCGTCCGACGCGCGCTGCGCACCGGGGTCGTGAACGTGGACGACGTCGCCGACATGCTGGCCCTGATGACCTGATCCCGCCGGCCGGCGAACCAACAGCGGGAGCCTCGGCTCCCGTTTTCTTTTGGGGAGTGTGACATTGTGCTTGACATGGCGCGGTAGCTCCTGCTACCTTAGAGTCCTGGATCAACAGGAGAAAGGAATGGACAAGGTTCAACTTCGCGGGCACTGCCAGTGCTGCGGCCGAGACCAGGCCGTCCTCACCGACGGCCGGATGGCCCAGCACGGCTACGACGTCAAGAACGGATACTTCCGCGGCGTCTGCAGTGGTAGCCGCTACCACCCGATCGAGAAGGACCGCGAGGCGGCCTACAGCGTCATCCACAGCTGCCGCGACGAGGCCGCGACCCTGCGCCAGCGGGCGGTCGACTACCGGTCCGGCGCCAAGCACCCGGAGAAGGTCACCACCGGCTGGTGGGATCCGGTCACCAGGGACAAGGAGATGATCCCCTGGGCGGACGCGAGCGCCTATCAGCAGCGGCACGCCCTGGAGTCCGCCGCCTGGAACGCCGAGGGCCTTGCCCGCCAGGCCGAGCGGTTCGCCGACGGTCTGCTGGTCATCGTCGAGGCCTACCACGGCAAGCCCCTCCAGGAGGTCGTCAAGCCTGTCGGTCCCGAGCCGATCGCCGCTGGCGAGAAGCGGGTCAGCAAGCGCGGCGTCATCGCCTGCGAGGACGTCTTCAAGGGAATGGTGAAGTGGCGCGACGAGCGCGGTTTCTACGGCCGGATGTCGACCCGTGCCTGGCGCAACCTGGAGAAGCAACCATGAAGCTTGACCGCTACACCGACTTCGAGATCCTCCGCGACTTCGGCGCCATTGTTGCCGACGTGCTCGCGGGGGCCACCGACGCCGCCGCGGCGAAGGCCGCGATCGAGAGCCGCGGGGCCGACCACCTCCGGGCCCTGGCCGCCAGGTACGACGAGGACACCGCGGCGGCGATGCTGCGCCTGGTGGCGTTTGATGCCTACCGTGACAAAAGTCATGGTCTTGCGCGGTAGCTCCTGCTACTGTAGAATCTAGATCAGCAACCCGGAGAACGCAACATGAAACGCACCGAACTTCTCGACTTCGCCAAGGCCAGCGCGCTGGCCGCGCTCGACAACGGCGACGGCTTCAGCGACCCGGTCGCTTCGTATCGCGAGAACCTCATCGACACCATGGCCGACGAGAAGGTCTCGTCCGTCAGCGACTACCTGGCTGCGGTCGATCTCTACGACCGGCTCGTCCGCGAAGGGGTCCACGCCCAGGCGGACGGCATGCCCTTCGACCCCGACGGCGGTGTGGCGGGTGACGAGTTTCCCGAAGCGCGCCGCTTCGCGGGGGCTTGACATGATCCGCCGCCTCTTCGCCGTCGTCTGGCTGCTGGCCGTGGTCCTCGTGGTCGTCTACATGTTCGTGATCGACCCGGACTTCCGGCTCTTCCTCGGCCCCCTGGCGGCCGTCGGCATCACCATCTGGGCCCTCACGGAGGTCACGAGATGAATCTCTACCGCGTCACCGTCACAGACCCAGCGCCTCGCCCCGGCGAGCACCGTGTCGTCAACCTCGTCGACTTCTACGCCGACGAACCGAAGGAAGCCGTCCGGCTCGCTCGCCAGAACACCCGGAACAACGGCCTAAACAAGCCGGGGCTCGTCTACGAAGCCCGGCTTCTGGAGCAACAGTCATGACCACCCGCAAACATCGCGCCGCCGTCCTCGCCGAGAGGCTGGCCCGCGGTCCGAGCCTGGGCCTCTGGAAAGATGGCCCGCAGACCATCGGCATAGAAGAGGCCGAGCGACGCGTGCAGTTGTGGCTGTCGACCTGGGTCACGCCCGACGTGGTCGCCCTGGTGCCCGAACTCAAGACACCAAAGCCGGGCGAGTGGCATCCGTGTTGCGCCTGCAATGAATGCCAAGCTGGCAACTACGGGACGCACCCATGAACTCCGTCTGCAAGTGGTGCGGCAAGCCGGTGCCGTCCCTGATGACGGCCGACGGACTGCGCCCGACCCGGTCGTTGTTCATGACCCGCCACGACCCGAACCGGTACTTCTGCAGGATGCGCTGCGCTGCTTTCTACGCGCTCGACACCGCTGCAGCCGACGACCGCTACCGCGCAATCAAGAGGAAATCATGATCGCCCGCATCCGCACCTGGCTCGCCGCCCGCGAGCAAGCCCGCTACCAGCGCCAGTGGCGCGCCGGCTTCGACTACGCGGCCGGGCAACTCCTCATGGCCGGTCGAGACATGTCATACGACGGGGTTCGCGAGGTGTTCACGACCTTGGAGTCCGAGGCCGACCTCGACGTGGCCCACCCGTTCAACCGCGGCATGGTGGCCGCGCTCGACCGCTGGTACGACAATGTCATCGGCATCCCTTTCGAGTGGCGCCTGACGAATGGCGGCGCGTGGTTCAACACGGTAGCTCCTGCTACGCACGAGGAGCAGGCGCGATGACTTCCGCTGACGGCGAGGGCCGGATACGCCGCGACACCCAGCGATGCGCTGCCCTCGCCGTCAGCACCCTTTCAACGAGCGTGGGGGCCAGTGACGAAGTGACACCCAGAGCAGTTGTGCCCCCGCGCTCACCCTTTCAACGAGCGTGGGGGCCAGTGAAGCGCTGACGCCCATGCCTCGGCTGCCCCCGCGCTCAACCTCTCACCCATCCACTGAGAAGCAACCGTGAAACCGAACGACTTGCCGAAGATCCATGTCAACCTCGCCGCGATCACGCGTGAGGTCCACCTCGAAACCGAGGGCGATCCGTCAGCCGGCGCGACGCGCCTGCTGGAGCGGCTGAAGAACGAGGAGCCGATCTTCTACACGCAGAAGGCCGATGAAGCGATGTTCTTCTGGGCCCGGCAGGAGATGTACAACGCGGCGACCCGCGTGCGCCAGGAGCTGTCGACGACCGGGAAGCTGACGACGTCCGCACCGCAGGCGCCTCGCGGCATCCAGGCGCCGGCATACCAGGTGCTGAACACCGAGAGTCTGCGCGCCGTGGTCGACGCCTGGTACCAGTGGCCGGTCCTGCCCGGCGTGCCGCTCGGCAAGGCGACCCGCCACGACCTCGCCCAGGCCGCCGACCGGTATACGAAGATCGGCAAGCGCTACGAGACCTGCGGCCGGTGGCTGTCGGATCTCGCAGGCCGGGTCGGCTCGAAGCCGGTCCGCGACGTCCTGTCCAGCTCAGACATCAAGAAGCACGCCGCCGCGTTCGGCGTCACCCTCGACACCCTTCGGAGCAAATGATCATGAAACGAATCCCTTACGCTGACGGCCTGGGCCAGAGCAGCGATGACACCCAGACCTCCGGTGCCCTCGCCGTCAGCACCCTTATCCTCGCGATCCGCGAGTTGCACCGCCAGAGGCAAGACCTGCTGCGCGCCGAGGGCAACCTCACGCGCCAGATCAAGGCGATCTTTCGACGCGCGGCCGGCTGCACGCCGGACGACAACGCGAAGGACCACGCGGCGAAGATGGCCGAGGCGTCTGCGATGTACAAGCAGCTCGACGAGGACGTGACCGCCGGCTTCGGTCCTGCGGTGATGGCCCTGCACGCTGCCCGAGCCGGGATCCACGTCGAGCTGCTCGGCGTCGAGCGGGTGCTCAAGAAACAAGCGAAGCAACTGCCGATCTACGAGCGGTTCGTCCTGCCGCTGAAGGGTTTCGGCGAGATCGGCCTCGCGCAGATCGTCGGCGAGGCCGGCGATCTGGAGCAATACAGCAACCCGGCGAAGCTCTGGAAGCGGTTCGGCCTGGCAGTCATCGGCGGCGAGCGGCAGCGCAAGTGCACCGACGCGGAGAAGGCGCTCGCGCACGGCTACAGCCCGGTCCGCCGGTCCGTGATGTTCGTCCTCGGCGACTCGCTGCTGCGCCAGGCCGGGCCGTACAAGGATCTGTACGAGGCGCGCAAGGCGATCGAGATCGAGAAGGCAACGGCCGAAGGCCTGACCGTCGTGCCTGCAGCGAAGATCCCGAAAGGCAAGGCGGCCGAGTTCCGGTCCGCGGGCCACGTCCACAACCGCGCGAAGCGATACGTCGAGAAGCGGTTGCTCCGCGACCTCTGGCGCGCGTGGACCGGCCGCGGCCAGGACTACGCCGCATGAACCGCCATGTCCACACGCTCCTCGCCATCGCCGCGCTTCAAGCCTTCGAGAGAAGCGCGGCCACCGATCCCGCCGAACCAGCGGCACCGGGACCGGAAGAACGACCACGTCCGCAAACCGAAGCACCCTCTCAAGGAAGAGCCATGTCCGAAAAGATGACCCGCGCGAGCCTGCTGCGCACCGAGTTCAACTATCTCAGGTTCGGCCTCGGCCTCCCGGCCGACCAGCACAAGCCGGACACGCCGGAGAACGACCGCCGGTTCCCGGTCATGCTCGACTGGAAGGGCCGCACGCTGCTCAACCGGTACCGTGAGGGCAGCACTGGTGATCGCAAGGCCGCGACCGCGTTCATTGAGGCCGAGATGGCGCGCATCGTGCCGTCCGAACCGGTAGCTCCTGCCACCGGAGACGAGGCATGAAGAAGTCGAACCGAGAGCTGGCCGCCGAGATCCGCGCGGCCCGGAAGGCCGGGTACAAGTCCCCGGTCCCGAGGTCGAAGGCGTCCGCGCCGCTGGCCGACGAGGTCGACCCGTACCTGCCTGTCGATAGCGTGATCCGGGGAGACGGCCGGGCGCCGCGCGGCGTGGATCTTTTCAGCTCTTCGCCGGTAGCTCCCGCTACTATGGGGGAATGACCATGAACAACGGTGCGAGCTTCGCTGACTCCGGCGATAGGCGGGCGGACGCGTCTGGAAACGTGAACAACTTTGCCATCTCCTACTATGCGAAGCATAAGCGTGATGTCGAGTTCGCGGGCTCCGGCGTTTCGCTCGACGCTGACCCGGCGCACGAGGTCTTCTCGAAGCAGGAGCACCTCCTCGCCGAGATTGCCGGCGCCACGATCTGGCAGGCGATCCTCGACGCCGGGTCCGACGTTCCGGCCGAGCCGAGCGACGATCCCGAGCTGGACCTGACCGAGGCCGATGTCGACGACGCGATCGAGTTCCTCTTCGGGCCCGACGAGCGGCTGTCCGCCTGCTGCCGCGCGATCGGCGACCTCAAGCCGGACCAGGTCCGGGCAATGCTCGCGGTCCCTCCCGAGCAGTCGGCCTTGTACCGGATGGACCCCGAGCTGCACGCGAAGGAGGTCGAGCTGGCCGAGCTACTCGCGGAACCGGTCGATCCAGATTCACCGGGCTCGGTGAGACACAGCGCCGGTCGCGTCTTCGCGAACGAGGCGGCGCTGCGCGAGTATCGCCGGCTGGAAAGCGGCATACGCAAGTTCTCGCGCAAGCGGGCCATGCTCCGGATTCAACCGATCATCGCCCAGCTTCAGGCCCGGGCCAGGGATCGGGATCACATGTGATCTTTTGCCTTTCGACGGTAGCTCGGGCGACTCACACTGTAGCTACTGCGACTTGATGTATCGACGATCCACCTATGAGGGTATTGCAATGATCAGCATGACGTTCGCGTTCGCTACCGCCGCCGAGGCGAAAGCATTCCTGGCCTCGATCCCCGACGGCGCGCAGGCCGTTCCCGCCCCGCCTCCCGTTCCCGCGGCAACCGCGGAGAAGCCGGCCAGGCGGACGCGCACGGCGCCGGTCACCGAAGCCGAGATCGACAAGGCCGCGGCCGAGACGGCGGCACGGGCTGCGGCCAAGGCCTCCGTGACGGGCGTTGTCGATCCGGCTCCGGCTCCGGCTCCGGCTCCGGCCGTGGACGCGCCGCCCGCCGACGGTGCCGACGATGCGCGGGAGAAGGCGCGGGACATCGTCTTCGCTCTCGCGAAGGCCGGCAAGCGCGACGCCGCCGTGGCCCTGATCCGGAAGTTCGTACCCGAGGAGGTCGAGAAGCCGGGGGTCAAGGACATCGCCGACGGCCGCATCGTCGACTTCTACAACGCCGTGCGCGCGGTACAGGCGTGATCGACCTGGCAGAAAGGCCGGCCGATGCCGGCACCGTGGCCGCTGAGAAGTGGCACGCGGTCCGGTCGCCGTCCTCGGCCGACCGGTGGTGGGAGTGCCCCGGCTCGGTCGCCGCGAGCGAGGACGTGCCGCGCACGTCGAGCGGGTACGCCGACGAGGGCACCGCCGCTCACGAGGTCGTCGAGATGACGCTCCTCTCGGAGCATAAGCGGGCGGACAAGTTCATCGGCCTGGAGATCACGGTCCACCGCGACAACGGTCCGGCCCGGGTGTTCACGGTCGACGACGAGATGGCGATGCATGTCCAGGTCTTCGTCGACTTCGTGCTCGACTCGGTCCTGCCTGGCGGCGAGTACATGGCCGAGCAACAAGTTCCGCTCGCCCACCTCACCGACGAGTTCGTCAACGGCAACCCGGCCAAGCCGGCGACCGGCACGTCGGACGCGATCGTCTTCAACCCGTTGCCGAGCGGCCGGTACGAGCTGCGGGTCGACGACTTCAAGTACGGGCGCGGCGTGCGGGTCTATGCGGAGCGCAGCCGGCAGATGCTGATGTACGCCTCGGGCGCGCTGGAGCTGTTCGGCGAGGTGTTCGACGTCGAGCAGGTCACGGTCGCGATCGTGCAGCCTCGGCTCGATCACATCGACGAGTGGAGCTGCTCGGTCGAGGAGCTGCGCGAGTTCGAGGCCGAGTGCCGGACCGCGGTCGCCGCCTCGAAAGCGAAGGACGCGCCGCTCGTGCCGGGAGACAAGCAGTGCCGGTTCTGCCCGGCCAAGGCGACCTGCTCCGCGCTGCGTCGCGAGGTGTCGAACACGGTCTTCGGTGCGTTCGAGGATCTCGACACCGAGATCCCCGAGGTCGATCCGGTCCCGCTCGTGGCCGCGAGCCCTCACGACCTGTCGTACCTGATGCGGATGACGGGCTTGGTCGAGACCTGGGTCAAGGCCGTGCGGTCCGAGGTCGAGACCCGTCTGCTGCAAGGCAAGGCCGTGTCCGGATACAAGCTCGTGCAGGGTCGCGAAGGCAACCGCAAGTGGGCCGACGAGGCCGCCGCCGCCGAGGCGATGAAGGCACTCGACCTCGACCCGTACGAGCCGGCGCCGGTCATCAGCCCCGCGAAGCTCGAAAAGCGCGTGAAGAAGTCCGGCATGGCCGCCTTCACCGATCTGATCACGCGATCACCTGGGGGACTGTCGGTCGCCCCCGAGTCGGACCAGCGTCCGGCCGTCTCGACCGACGTCCGCGAGAAGTTTTCAAACCTGTCAACCGAAGAGGATGAATGACATGGAAGTGATGGTGAAAGAGGTAGTGGTCTGCTTCCCCGAGGTGTTCCAGGCACGCAAGGGAGATTCCGGCGGGGCCTACTACGCAGTGACCTGTCCGATCGAGATCGGCAGCGCCGCGCAGAAGGTTCTGGAAGCTGCGATCAGCAAAGTGACGCTGGAAAAGTGGGGCGACAAGGCGAAGAAAACGCTCGAAGTGCTCGTCGAGAAGGACCGCGTGTTTTTCCGGGCGAAAGAAAAGCGGACCGCGGATGGCGATGACCTCGCCGGTTTCGAGGACAGGTACTGGTTCAAGGCTTCTCGGCCCGAGAAAGCTGGCCCTCCGCTGATCATCGGACCGGATCGTCAACCGGTCGAGGAGCGGCACGGAAAGATTTACAGCGGCGCCATCTGCAATGTCCTGGTCGACGTATGGGCGCAGGACATGCCGGGCGAGCCCGGCAAGCGGGTGAACGCCCGTCTGCTCGGCGTGCAGTTCGTCAAGGACGGCGAAGCGATGGGCGGCGGCGCCCGCGCGTCGGCTGACAAGTTCGAGGAGTATGCGGACGAGGAGGAAACGGCCGAAGACCTGGGTTGATCTCGCGCGCGCTCCTGGCCCGCGAGCCGGGAGCGCATCCAGCACTCACCGGAGACACGTCCGTGAACCTCAAGTTCTCTTTCCGTTCCCCCGAAGCCACCGTCGCGATGCTGACACTGCGCGACGGCCAGCCGGTCACTTCCGAGTTCAAGAGCATCGTCGACCTCCGGGTCGGGCTGGTTCATGCTATCGACCTCAGAGCGATCCTCAAGGACGCGCCGGCCGGGGTGGCCGGGTCCGCCGACGAAGCGGACTACGTGATGGCTACGCACGTCGCCGACCTGGAATCCTTGATCGCCGAAGCGCGCGCGAAGATCGACGCTATCAAGGCCGCGAGGAACGATCAGTGATCGAGCGCGTCGCTTGGTGCGACCTGGAGACCAGGTCGTCCATCCCCCTGAAGCACGGACACTATCGCTATAGCGAGGCGGTGGAGCTGCTGCTCTTCGCCTACGCCTACGGCGATGACGACGTGAGCGTGTGGGATGCGACGGCCGGGCCGATGCCGGACGACCTGGCGATGATGCTCGACGATCCTGATGTCCCTCTCGTGTTCCACAACGCGGCGTTCGACCGCGTCCAGCTCAGGGCCTCCCAGTTCAAGCTCGACCTGCCGATCAGCCGGTTCCGCTGCACGCTCGCCCGCGCCTACAGCGTCGGCCTGCCGGGCGCGCTCGGCGACCTGTCGAAGGTGATGGGCATCGACGCCGACGACCAGAAGCAGGAGGGCCGGCAGTACATCAACCTCTTCTGCGTGCCGGACAAGAAGACCGGCAAGTACAACGACCGCCACTCGCATCCGAACGAGTGGCGCGGGTTCGTCCGGTACGCCGCGGGCGACATCAGCGCGATGCGCGCGGTCGCGAAGCTGATGCCGGCCGGCGCCTGGGATCCGCGCGAGCTGCCGACCTGGCACCTCGACCAGGCGATCAATGACCGCGGCTTCGCTGTCGACCTCGACCTCGCGCGCGGCGCCGTGGCCGAGGTGAGCGAGGCGCAGCGGGCGCTGAAGGACGACGTCCAGGACGCTACGCGTGACCTCTACACAGGCGAGTCGGCAGTGACCTCGCTCGGGCAGCGGGACAAGCTGCTCGCGTTCGTGCTCGCCGAGTACGGCGTCTGGCTCCCGGACCTGCGCAAGTCCACCCTGGAGAAGCGGGTCGACGACCCCGACCTGCCGGAGGGCGCGCGCGAGCTGATCCGGATGCGGCTGACGTCGTCGAAGGCGAGCGTCGCCAAGTACAACGCGATCCTCCGGTCGGTCAATGCCGACCGGAGGATCCGCGGCGCGGTGCAGTATGGCGGCGCCTCGCGCACGCTGCGCTGGTCTGGCCGGATCTTCCAGCCGCATAACCTGCCGCGGCCGACGTTCAAGCAGCCGTTGATCGAGAAAGGGATCGAGCTGCTCAAGGCCGGCCGCTGCTGGATCGACCACGACCCGATCGCGATGGCGAGCAATGCCCTCCGCGGCGTGATCGTCGCGGCACCGGGCAAGAAACTGGTCGTCGCCGACCTCGCGGGTATCGAGGGCCGGGTCGTGGCCTGGGTTGCGGGCGAGGAGTGGAAGCTCAAGGCCTACCGCGATTTCGACGCCGGCCGCGGGCCTGACCTCTACAAGGTGGGGTACGGCGCGTCGTTCGGCGTCGACCCGGCCAAGGTCACGAAGGACGAGCGGCAGATCGGGAAGGTCATCGAGCTGGCCTGCGGATACCAGGGAGCCGTCGGCGCGTTTCAGTCGATGGCGGCGGTCTACGGGGTCAGCGTCCCCGACGAGCAGGCGCTCGCGTCGGTGAAGGCCTGGCGCAAGGCGCACACCGCGATCCGCTCGTTCTGGTACCAGATCGAGGACGGCGTGCGCCGGGCCGCTCGGTACAAGGGCGCGCCGGTCGAGGTCGGGAAGGTCAAGATCCGGTGGAAGGGATCCTGGCTGTCGATCGAGCTGCCCTCCGGCCGCCGACTCTGGTACCCGAAGCCGGCGATCGAGGACGACGATTCGATCACGTTCGGTAGCGTCAACCGGTACACGAAGAAGTGGGACCGGACCCATACCTACGGCGGCAAGCTGACCGAGAACATCGTGCAGGCGATCTCTCGCGACATCCTCGCGCTCGGCATGCACGCGGCCGAGAAGGCCGGGTACCCGACCGTCCTCAGTGTCCACGACGAGCTGGTCACTGAGACCCCCGACGAACCAGGCTTCACGTCCAAGGAGTTGTGCCGGCTGATGACGCTCGGCGCACCGTGGACGAAGGGCCTCCCACTTGCAGCGGCCGGGTTCGAGTCGCCGCGCTACCGGAAAGACTGATGGACAAGGTGTACGAGTTCCTCTTCGTGGCCGTGGTTGCGACCGCGGTGTTCGCGATCCTGTCAGCGGGGTACATGCGATGAAGTTCGATTGTGGCGAGACCTTTGCCGAAAAGCGAGAGCGCCTGGAACGGTGGCACCGATGGTTCGCCTGGCGGCCGGTGCAAGTCGGCGAACACGACTGTCGCTGGTGGGAAGTCGTCGAGCGCAAAGGCACCGCGCACCACGACTTCTCGGGAGATACCTACTGGTCCTTTCAATACCGTGCCTGGGGGCAGCGGGCATGAGCGCCGACAAGGAAGGCCGCGTCGAGCGGTACCTGGTCCAACGGGTCGCCGGGATCGGCGGTCGCGCGCTGAAGTTCGTCAGCCCCGGCCAGGCCGGCGTGCCTGATCGAGTCTGCTTCGTGCCGGGCCTGGCGACTATCTTCGTCGAGTGCAAGGCGCCAGGCGAACGGCTGCGTCCGTTGCAGCGGGCCGTCCACGAGGAGATGGCGGCCCACGGAGCGACGGTCTACACCGTGTCGAGCGAGGCCGACGTCGAGGATCTCATCCGGACGTGGCGGACGTGGTGGATCCTGTGACCCGCGAACTCCGCGACTACCAGCACCCGATGATCGAGCACATCATCGCGCGACCGCGCGCGAACGTGTGGGCGAGGATGGGTGCCGGCAAGACGGCGGCGGTCCTGCACGCGGTTGACTGGCTGTCGTTGATCGACCCCGGCGTCCTGCCTGTCCTCGTGATCGCGCCGAAGCGGGTCGCGATGATGACCTGGCCCGACGAGGTAAAGGCCTGGCCGAGCCTGCGCCATCTGCGCTGCCGGTTCATCGGCGGCACGGCGGCAGACCGCTCCGCAGCCCTGCGCGGTGGGGCGGATGTTTACACGATCGCGTACGACAACGTGCAGTGGCTGATGGATACGCTCGGCGACCGCTGGTTCTGGCCGACCGTCGTGTTCGATGAGTCGACCCGGCTGAAGGGCTTCCGCCTGAAGCAGGGCAGCAAGCGGGCCCGGGCACTGGCTCGCATCGCGCACACCCGGGCGACCCGCTGGATCAACCTCACCGGCACGCCGAGCGCGAACGGGCTGCAGGATCTGTGGGGCCAGCAGTGGTTCATCGACCGCGGCCTGCGGCTCGGCCGGACCTACGGCCTGTTCCGCAACCTCCACTTCTATGACGGGTACGACGGTCGGATGCACCCGCAGCGCGGGGCCGACGATGAGATCAAGGGCAAGCTGCGCGACTGCACGATCACGATCGACCCGCGCAAGTACCTGAGCGTGAACGAGCCGAACGTCGTCGAGCTGGAGCTGGAGATGCCGGCCGACGTGAAGGCGAAGTACAAGCGGTTCCGGTCCAGCAAGGTGGCCGAGCTGGAAGGCACGAAGATCACCGCCGCGAGCGCGGCTGCGCTGTCGATGAAGCTGCGCCAGTTCGCGAATGGATTCATGTACGACATCGACGAGGTGACCGGCGAGCGCGACGTCGTCCAGGTCCACGACCTGAAGCTCGACGCGCTGGAGTCGATCGTCGAGGAGCAAGGCGGCGCACCGCTGCTCGTGGCCTACCACTTCAGGGAAGACCTGGCCCGGATCCGGCGCCGGTTCCCCCAGGCCCGCGAGCTGGACGCCGACGAGAAGACCCTGGCCCAGTGGAACGCGGGCGAGATCCCGATCCTCTGCGCACACCCGAAGAGCGCGGGCCACGGGTTGAACCTCGCGGCCGGAGGTAGCGACCTCTGCTTCTACTCGCACGACTGGAACGCCGAGGAGCGAGAGCAGATCATCGAGCGGCTCGGCCCGACGCGCCAGGCGCAGCTCGGCCGCGACGTGGTCGTGAACATCTACAACCTGCGGGTGAAGGACACGATCGACGTCCTGATCAAGAACCGCGTCAACGACAAGGTCGACGTCACCGACGCGCTGATGGCGCACATGGAGGTCTCATGAGACAGTTTCTCGCGTTCCCCTTCGCCGCCCTGGCGATGGTGTTCCTGCTCTTCTACGGCATCTGCTATGCGGTCGCCGAGACGATCGCGGGAGACGACAACGACAACGACGGGCCCCGCGGCGGGTGCGCGGCATGAACACCTCGCAGATTCTGCTCGGCATCGTCGGCCTGATTTACCTGGGCGTTGCCAGTAGCTTGTGCTACTCCGGACGCTGGCCGCTCGGCATGGTCCACGTCGGCTACGCGATCTCCAACCTGTTCCTCATCATCGAAGCGGGGGCTACCAAATGAGCACCGAAGTCATCGGCCGCCGGCCGTACATAAACGTCGGGCAGCGCGACCGCGTCTACTTCGACGACCTGAAGATGCATCACATCGGCCTCGACCAGTTCGCCCGCGCGCTGTCGCACGAGAACCGGTTCGGCGGCCAGACCTGCCGGCCGTACAGCGTGGCCGAGCACCTGCTGCTCTGCGACTGGCTGTACCGGGAGGACTGCGCGGTAAGCTACGGGATCTATCCGGTGAACTCTCGCGCTCGACTCGCGCTCCTGATGCATGACGCTCACGAGGCCCTGGTCAAGGACATGCCGAGCCCGCACAAGGCGCAGCTCCCCGACTACCGGGCGTTGGAAGATCGAGTCGAGCGCGCGGTATGGCAGCGGTTCCGGATCGACGAGCTGATGACCGAGTCCAAGAACTTCGTCAAGCACTACGACCTCCGGGCCCTGAACACCGAGCGCGTTTACTTCGGCTTCGAGCCGGACGGCGATGCCGACTGGCCGAGCCTGGTGAACTGGCCGGCGGCAGACTTCGACGACTTCTACAAGGACGTGATGTGCCGCGGCTTCGGCCAGGCCGAGCACCTCCGGGCCGCGCTCGTGTGGGAGCGCGAGGTGTACCGACTCCTGGAGCAGATGCGATGAGGAGCTACGTCGACGAGAAGGGCCGCGTCTGGACCGAGTTCTCCATCGACTTCAATGCGGCGGACGGACCCGACGAACACGTCCGCAGTTTCAGGATCATGGCCGTGTCGTTCGAGCACGCGCGGGCCCTGGTCGATGACATCAGATCAACCGCCCGCCTGGCCGGGCAATTCGTAGAGGAGTATCCCGCGTGAACGAACGATCTACCAATCCCAAGGACGCGCTGGCCCATGGCAAGGCCGCGGTCGAGACCGTGCCGATGAGCGCGGTGCTCTACGCCGCGATGCAGCTTCACAACGGCGGCGGCAAATACGGCCTGCACAACTACCGCGCGACCGGCGTGCGGGCGTCGGTCTACTATGCCGGCCTGCTGCGACACCTGTTCGACTGGTTCAACGGCAACGAGCTGGACGAGGACGGCATCCCGAACATCGCCGGCATGTGCTCGAACCTCTTCATCCTGGCCGACGCGTACGCCCACGGCTACCTGATCGACGACCGGCCGCCGTCGGTCAACATGCGCAAGCTGATCCAGGCGGTCGAGCGCGAGATCGCGAAGAACAACGAGCGCAACGCAGGCAAGAACCCGCGCCACTACACGATCGCGGACCCGACGTTCGAGACGCCCGTGCCGATCGTGGAGTGGAGCGACGCCAACGCCACGCTCGGCGTCCCGGGTGGCCGCGCGGACGGGCCGTGACCCCGCTCGACGTCGGCCAGCTCGCGGGCATCACCGGCCGCAAGCAGCGCGCGGCCCAGGCCCGTGTGCTCGACGGGCTCGGGGTGCCGTTCACCCGGCGGCCGGACGGGTCGCTTCTGGTATTTGAGGAAAGTGTGACAAAAGTCTTGACTCCAGCGGTAGCTCCCGCTACCATGAACACATGGACGCTCAACACGGAAGCGGTCTTCAACAGGAGCACGAGATGTTCAACGCCTCGAAAGTCAAAGCAGCCTGGATCGACGACAAGCTGATCGGCTACGCCCGCAACAACCGCGAGCTTGACGCGATCTACGCCGCTCACGACTTCGCCGATCTGGCCGTCTTCTCGGTTGCGATCGGCGAGGACGACAGCCACAACATGATTCTGGCCCGCTGCAAGCTGGACGCCGCTCGCCGCTCGGGCGACGAGGCCGCGGTTCTGGAGGCCGAGGTCGAGCTTGAGCTGGCCGAGGCCGCTGCCGGCCCGTCGATCCCTTTCCTTTCCATCTAACGGTAGCTCCCGCTACCGACCCCGGAGAACACCATGAGAGCTGAACAGACCCCCGCCCCCTTCATCGTCGCCGGCATCGAGCGTGACGGCAAAGCCCACTACGCCGCGTTCGAGGTGGCGACCCACAAGCACGGCCTGTTGCACTCGTCCGCGAGCCTTGCCAGCACGGTGGTCGACGTCTTGAACGCCCGCCGGCCCAGCCGCAAAACCCTGGCCCGCGCCGGCTTCTGAACACCGCGGGCCCGGTCCTCTCCAGCCGGGCCCGCAAGGAGGACACCACCATGATGCTCCGCACCTTCCTCTTCGCAGCCGCTGCCGCCCTGGCGGCGAGCTGCGCCGGCAATCCGGCCTCGGCCGCCGACTTCACCGTGACCAGCGGATTCGTCTCGCGGCACGCCGGCAGCACCGAGTACAACGAGCGGAACACCGGCCTCGGCCTGCGAATCGACTCCGGTTCCTGGGCCGGCTGGACGGCGGGCACCTACCGCAACAGCCTCGGCCGACAGACCTGGTACGTCGCGAAGGAGTGGCAGTACCAACTCGCCGCGAAGGGCGCCGCCAGCGTCAGCGCTGGGCTCGTCGCGGGCCTGGCGACCGGCTACCGGTTCGCCGTGATCCCCGCAGTCCTGCCCGAGCTGGTCGTCCGGTACGACGTCCTGGAGCTGGCCCTGCTCGTGCAGCCCCTAGACCTGAAGCAGTCGCCGGCATTCGCCGCGCTGCAAGTCCGCGTGAGGTTCTGAGATGGTCAAGAAAGTGACGATGTACCAGGCGGCGGACGGGTCGGTTCATTCGACGAGGTTTGCTGCCGAGTTGACGGACGCCAATGTCGAGGTGCGGGCGGCGCTCAGTAGCTATTTCGACGAGCGCACCGTCGCCGAGGCGGTGGTCGAGGCGGTGATGGCCGAAGGCCCTCGGCTGTACGAAGCGCTGTCGACCGCCTTCGGACCCCGCCCGATTGAATCGGGAGATGAGCAATGATCATCCGCCTCAAGCCCCGCATCCGCCGGTCCCGCTGGGGCGCACACTGGGTGTGCGCCGTGCCGGGCGATAGCCCCATCGCGTTCGGTATCGGCTTCACGCCTGCGTCGGCCTATGCCAACTGGGTCGCGCAAACCGGTCGCAGCCAGTAATACTATCCGGCCATGAAGCACACCGCAGGCGGGATATTGATTTTCGTCGCTGCCGTTTTGTCCGCTTGCGGCGGTGGCGGCGGCGGCGGTGGCGAATCTATTCTCATTGAGGAGTACGGCGACTCCACGACGGCGGGTCTTCTGGTTCTCGACGGAGTGCTGACGATGACCGCCGCTAACGAGCCGGCGGTACTGCAGCGCAAGCTACGCGACCGCTTCGGCGACCGCGTCACGGTCAGCAACCGAGGTGTCGGTGCGACGCAGATCTCGCAGCTACTGCACGGCACGGACGGTGTACACCCGCCTTGGGCCGAAACGATGGCGGCGTCGGGCGCGCATATCGTGACCCTGAATTTCGCCTTGAACGACGCGTGGTACAGCGTCGCTACCGAGCGGGGCCTGATCGCCGAGAGCCCGGCCGACTATGCCCACTATCTGATCCAAGTCGTGCGGATCGCCAAGGCGGCTGGGAAGCACGTCGTGCTCTATGAACCGAACCCGGCATGCGATCCGATCCGATCGCCGATCCTGGTGGGGTATGTAGCCGAGCTGCGCAGAGTGGCTGAGCTAGAGAACGTGCAGACTGTCGACCACTACGACACCATCCTGGCCTTACCCGACTGGCCCTCGTTGCTGACGGACTGCGTCCATCCGGGCGAGCCTCTCTATGCAGCGAAGGCCGACGCCAACGCCGCTGTTCTCGCTCCGCTCGTGGCTGGACTAGTGACGAATAGCACACTCCCCGGCACCCACCCGTGATAGGCTGCAAGCTATGAGATCCGGTACTGAATGGTTCGTCCTGGCGTGCGCCGTCCTGGCTGCGGTCATCAACGTCGCCTTGCTCTAGACTTCGGTGCATGCCGAAGGCCCGCCGACCTGAGAACCGCCCGCTCCCCGAGCGCTGGCGGTTCCGCTACAACGCGTTCTACTACCAGGTGCCGCCCGGGCTCGAACCCCAGTGGGACGGCAAGAAGGAATTCCGGCTCGGCGCCACCCTGCAGGAGGCCTACGCCTCGTTCGGCAAGCGCATGGCGGTACAGCCCCAGCGCGGTCGCACGGTCGGCGACGCCATCGCCAGATACCTGCGGGAGGTGTCGCCGACGAAGGCGACCGCGTCCTGGGAGAACGACCAGTACGGCGGGCCCCGGCTGACGGCGGCCTTCGGCGCCGCGCCGCTTGCGAAGCTGCCGACCCCGAAGGACTGCTACGCCTACATCGACGCCCGCGGCGCTCCGGCCCAGGGTCGCAAGGAGATCAGCCTCCTGTCCGCGATCCTGACCGAGTGTGTCCGCTGGGGGTGGATCTCGGCGAACCCGCTGCTCCGGCAGATCCAGGCCCGCAAGACGTCCAAGCCGAAGCGGTACGTCACGGACGACGAGTTCATCAACGCCGCGATCCTCGCGCCGCCCTGGCTGCAGTCGTACCTGCTGATCAAGCTGGCGGTCGGGCTGCGCCAGGCCGACATGTGCGCGCTGCGGATCGGTGACATCCAGGACGACGGGATCCACGTCATGCCGTCGAAGACGAAGAACACGACCGGCAAGCGCGTCGTGTTCGAGTGGAACCCGGCACTCCGGGCCGAGGTCGATCGCGTCGTGGCGGGCCGCTCTGACCCCGCCGCGTTCCTGTTCCTGACCAGCCGCGGCAAGCAGTTCGTCAAGACCTCGTTCCAATCCGCCTGGCAGCGGCTGATGGTTCAGGTCGTTGCCGGCGGGGGCAAGCCTTTCAGTGAGCACGACGTCCGGCGCAAGGCCGGGTCGGACGCGGAGTCGGCGGCAGCGGCCCAGAAGCTCCTGGTCCATGCGTCGGTTGCGGTTACAATGCGGCACTACCGCGCGGCGGCCGAGAAGATCCGGACGACGTGACCTATAGGGGGACTCCCCACCTATAGGGGGCCGGTACCTGGAAACGCCCAGGAGACGTGACCGAGAGGCCGAAGGTGCTCCCCTGCTAAAAGAGCTGGCCCGACGAGCTAGACCCAGCAACGGCGCGAACCTCCAGCGATTCGCCCCCCTATAGATTCTCGACGGTGCTGTCCGCACGACCCCGGCCTATAGGGGGCGGCCCTCACCCGTCCCAGCCCTCGCGCATCACGCCCGCCACCGCCCGTCCCGCAGGGTGACGATCGCCCGGTTGCCGCCCGGGTACGTCACGATGTGGCTGTGCGACCAGGACGACGGGCCCGAGGTGTACGACATCCGGAGCAGGCTCGACGTGCCGGCCACGAACGCGTCACCGTGAATACCGGCCGAGTGGGTGTGCCCGGTGTTCGTTCGCCGGCCGAGCCTGGCGAACTGCCGCGGCGATCCGCGCGAGCCGTTGGCGCCGGCATGGCCGTGCATCCCGGCCTCGATCCCGCCCCCGGCATGCCGGCAGAGGACGAACGACTCGTCGTCCTGGAGGAACCGCACCGAGGGCGGCACGCCCAGGCCGCGCATGACGGACCGCAGAAGGTGGAAGTCAGCGCCGGGCACCTTCGCCGCGGCGTAGACGACCGAGTTCAGCTTGAGCCATATCTCCGCGTTCTCCGGATCGTCTCGCAGGTCGGCGTCCCGGAGCCAGCGCATCAGAGCCGCGTCGTGGTTGCTCCCGACGACGACCGACTCGCACCAGACCCGGGCCGACTCGGACGACAGGAATGCCGCCAGCTCCTCCAGCTCGCGCGAGACTGACGTCCGGCCGGCCGCGTGCTTCGCGAAGACCGCGTGCGGATTCTTCCGGTCGTGGTGGTTCTGCGACTGGAAGTCGAGAACGTCGTGCAGGAACTGGTACTTTGGCCGCAGCGTGTCGAGCATCCCGCCCCTGGCCCAGTTGGTCTCGCGCACGACGGGATCAAGCTGCGCGACGTGAACATCACCCCACTGTATCGCGTGGACCCGGACGCTCTCGGTGACGACACCGCCGGCAACCAGGCAGTCGAGATCCTGGAACGTGCCGTCCTCGTGCGCGCGGATCTGCCGCACGAACCACCGGCCGTCATCGTCGATCTCGACGATCAACGCACCGTACGCGTGCTGGTACTCGGCCTTGAGTCCGGCCTTGCGCTGGATGTAGTTGCGCAGCGTGATCGCGCCGGTCGTGTAATTCAGCTTCGCGCCGCTCGTGCCGGGCGGCGTCGGGATCGACTCCATCGTCTGCTTCGCGTGGGGGAAGATCGCCGACGCGCGGCCGGTGTAGTTCTCGAACCCGGACAGCGGGCGCTCGGCCGTCGGCAGGATGTTCACCTCGCCGCACCAGTGCAGCGACGGCGCGAGCGCGACCCGCTCGTCGCAGACGTAGGGCTCGATCTCGGGCGCGAAGTAGTGGCGCGCGAACTCGCCGGCACCAGGCTTCGACTCGCGGGCCGCGAACGCGTTCACGTTGTAGGCGAACCGGCTGACCATCAGCACGCCGTTGATGTGCTTGGCGTAGGCCTTCAGGTTGCGCAGCAGCTCGGCGTGGACCGGCGTGTTGTTCTGCGCGCTCGTCAGCAGGTAGCGCGCCGGTCGGCAGTCGAGCTGTACAACGGCCCGACCGCCGACCCGCCCGCGGAACTGGGCGGCGGTGACGGCGTCGACGAATGCCTCGCGCGGGTCAATCAATGACTGAACCACGGCTCGCCTCCGGCTGTGCGGATGAGAGACTTAAGCCGTGTGCGGCCGGCCTGGATGCCGTGCTTGTCCCGCATCCACTCCTGGAGTCCAGCGAACGTTACCGGCTTGCCTTGCTCCGCGAGCTTGGCGAAGTACCGGAGGTCGTCCGCCGCTTGGTCCGTGAGCTTCTGCGTTTTGTGGCTGAGGCTTGAATGTCCTTCGGCAAATGCTTCGCGGGGGTCTTGCATGGGTCACCTTCGATCGGATGGGGGACGGAGAAGCGGCGGATGCCAACGACCATGCCGGTCGGGATGGTGATCCGCGCGTTGTTCATCGACTTCAGGTCGCTGGTCGATGCGACGACGACGACCTTGTCTGACTCTCGGACCAGGAAGCCGACGGTGTAGACGTCGGACGCGA